>JALVFC010000001.1 GCA_027030285.1 Thiotrichaceae bacterium
CTGGCGTGGTCTGGTTCTGAATCATTTTGATGGCAAAACCTGGACACAATTTGCGGATGATGCCGGTGCTGAATCCGTAAAAATGCGCTTGCGCAGCCGTGAATACGCGATAAAAAAACGCCTGGTAAAAAAAGGCAGTGGATTGCGCTATGAAGTGATCTATGAGAAAACCGGACAACCCTGGCTATTTGCTCTGGCGCCTGTGGTAGATATCAAGGGGGATGCTATCTTCGGCAGGGATTTTCGTATTATGGCAAGTAAGGATATGCTGGAACCGCTGCGCCTGAATTTGTTGAGCTACCCGCAGGCATTGCGTGATCCATCGCTGTCAGCATGGCAACGAAGAACTGCCCTGCAACTGCCTGCGCAGACAAACCCTAGAACACATCAACTGGTACAGCACTTGCTTGCAAAAGCAGATTCAAACAAGGCTTATATACAGTCCGTACTTGAGCGCTATCGCCAGCAGGATTACTACTACACACTACGCCCCGCAAAACTGCAAACCAGCGACACCATTGACGAGTTTCTCTTCACCAGCAAGCGCGGTTTTTGTGCGCATTATGCTGGCAGCTTTGTATTTATGATGCGTGCAGCAGGTATTCCCGCTCGCGTGGTGACTGGCTATCAGGGTGGTGAGTGGAATGAAAAAGGCAATTACCTGGCAGTACATCAGTACGATGCTCATGCCTGGACAGAAGTCTGGCTGGAAGGCAGTGGCTGGGTCAGATTTGATCCAACCAGCATGGTCGCACCACAGCGTATTGAACAAAATCTGGAAACCGCAGTACAGGAAGAAGGCAGCTTTCTGGAAGGAAAATTACTGTCAACCGCAAAATATTCCTGGCTGGATGGACTAAGAAAAAACCTGGATTCTAGTCAGTATGCCTGGCGAAAATTTGTACTAGGCTACGATAAAGAAGCACAGTCACAGTTTATGAAGCATCTCTTTGGCAAGGTTTCGATACTTAAAGTCGCACTTGCTGTAACCATAGTTTTTGCAGTTATTTTGTTGCTATGGCTGATCGCACTCGGATTAACCCGGCGCACACCTGAAGAAGCTCACGAACATCAGCTATACCGACGTTTTTGTGCGCTCCTGAAAAAGAAACACGGGATTGAAAGACAACCCTCCCAGGGGGCACAGGAATTTAGCGAGCTGGCTGTTGCCCGGATTCCGGCACTCGCCAGAGATATTGAGGACTTCACCAGTCTGTATAATCAGCTATGTTATATGCCAGAGAAAGACACACCTCGGCAAGAAATCCTGAAGAAACTGAAAAAACTGCTGAAGCAGATGAGCTCTCATGCTGTCCATCCTGAAAGGTGAAGAACCAGGTAGAAAATAATTGCTCATTGAGGTAATGCTTCTTTATTACCAACATTACCAACTTATCCCTATATCATGTAGTTTAATTTTCATTGTCTTCGATGCCCAGCTTATCCCCTTTTTCTGTCACTTCCTCTGTTTGGTTGGCGTTTGATCCCAGTAAATGGTTAATTTTCATTGTAATTAGAAAGTTATAATGCACTAATAAGTTTTGTGAAATAGTCAAATAGTGATAGGGTCTCTTTATCGTCCAGGGCTGCTTTTAACAGAAGACTGGATGTTGCCAATCTTGGGCATGGGTTAAATTCAATACTAACAATTATTTCATTAACTGAATTCATGATGGTGTCTGGCACTTGGCATGCTACTAACCAGGCTAAATAATAGTGCTACGATCTGACATAACCCTTGCTCTTGAATTCTACCTAAGGATCTCAGGAGTTTTTAAGAATGACCCGTTATACAAAAAGAACAATCACGTATTGCATATTTTCACTTATTGTTGTCTATACAGCTTCCTGTTCTAGCCATATAAAACCCGTGCCAGCAGGTAGTGGTTCTGTCAAATCCAGGTCTGTCGGTCATAGCAAGCAAAAAAGTAAAGCAGAGCTCGCCATATTGAAATCTCAAAAAATCGCTGAGAAGAAAGCCTGGGCAGCCAAACGCCGTAAACAGCATGCTGAGAAAAAAAGAAAATTGCTACTTGCCAGAAAGAAGGCTTTGCAAAAACTCAAACGGCAGCGAATTAGCCAGAGTCGTGGTAGTAAACGCAGAAAGAATAATCGTTATAAGGGTATTAGAAAAAAGCATGGGAGTGCACGTTGGAGGACTGATCGTAAATATGCCTTAACGGGGGATTTTTCAGCGTCACCTGCCGCTCATCGTTTTGTTCAGCATATGGCTCAGAGCTACCAGATGGATCCCAATTACCTCAATAAGTTATTATCACAGGCTCGTGATCTTAAACGTGTTGCCTTGCTAAAGCCAGCAAACCGAGTCCGCAAGCCTTCTGTGCGGCGGAACAGCAGAGGCGGTAGTTGGTCTCGTTATCGGCGCTATTTTATAACACCACGACATATTCATGGCGGTGTGCAATTCTGGCGCAAACATGCTGTTACACTCAATCGCACTTATCAGCAGTATGGAATACCTCCGGAATACATTGTAGCCATTTTAGGTGTTGAAACTATTTATGGACAAAATACAGGGCGCACTCGGGTGCTTGACTCCCTGTCTACCAAGGCTTTCCGCAAAGGAAGGCGTAACCGTTTTTTCCGTAATGAGCTGGAGAAGTTTTTGCTTATGGCACAGCGGGAAGGGCTTAATCCACTGACTCTCAAGGGTTCAGCTGCGGGTGCTATAGGTCTGTGTCAGTTTATGCCCAGCAATGTACAACCGCTGGGTGTGGACCATAATAACAATGGTGTCTGTAACCTGTGGGAGCCGAATGATGCTATTGGCAGTGTGGCAAATTATCTGTATCGGCATGGCTGGCAGCGCGGGGGGATTGTTGCCGTGCGAGCAAGTAGCTCTGGCAAAGCTTACAGGAAGCTTCGCAGTGGTTACAAACGAAAGTACACGCTGGCAAGATTGCGGAAAAAAGGAGTAGTTCCCCAGGGGCGCATTTCCGGAAGTGTGCGTTTTTTGCGTATGAGTACCTATCAGGGGGATGAACTATGGCTGGGTGGACATAACTTTTATGTGATTACGCGCTATAATCACAGCGCCAAGTATGCTCTGGCGGTTCATCAGCTGGCGCAGGAATTAAAACGACGGTATCACGGCGGCATCAGGATTGCGGAGCGGTAAGTGACCGTACAATACTAAATATTGGCATACTCCTCTGCCCGGTATATCCAGCGCTGGATTAGTTTGTCTGCGTTTTCCGGGGCTTCTTGCAACAGTTGTTCGGCTGCTTGTTGCACCTGGGGCAATAACGCCTGATCTCGACCAAGATCAGCAATCCTGAAGCGTAATTCACCGGTTTGCCGTGTGCCAAAGACTTCTCCGGGACCTCTGATTTCCAGATCAATACGGGCAATTTCAAACCCATCGTTGCTTTTGCGCAAGGCATCAATGCGCCGATGCGAATTATTGGATAGTGGTGGCTGGTAAAGCAGCACGCAGCTACTTGCTGCACTGCCCCTGCCAACTCTGCCGCGTAGCTGATGCAGTTGTGCCAGCCCCAGGCGTTCTGCATTTTCTATAATCATCAGCGTGGCATTGGGTACGTCAACGCCTACTTCGATAACGGTTGTGGCAACCAGTACCTGTGTTTCACCTGCTTTGAAGGCATTCATAACGGCTTCTTTCTGATCCGCTTTCATGCGTCCATGTACCAGCCCTATTTCAAGATCAGGGAGTTTTTGTTTGAGTAATTCCCAGGTTTCTTCTGCATTCCGGCATTGCAGCGCTTCGGATTCTTCAATCAGGGTGCATACCCAGTAGACCTGATTACCTTCATTACATTTGCTTTGAATGCGCTGGATAATTTCGTCTCGTCGCTCGTTGGGCAAGGCTACCGTGGTGATTTTCTGCCGTCCTGGCGGGAGTTCATCAATCACGGAATAGTCCAGATCGGCACAGGCTGTCATTGCCAGCGTGCGTGGAATCGGTGTAGCCGTCATAATCAGCTGGTGTGGGTAGCGTTCTCCCTGGCGGCCTTTTTCGCGCAGCGCGAGGCGCTGATCAACACCAAACCGGTGCTGTTCATCGACGATAACCAGTCCAAGCTGCTTGAACTGTACATCTGCCTGGAACAGGGCATGTGTGCCAATCGCAATGTGGGTCATGCCCAGCTGCAGGTTTTCAATCTCTGAACGCCGTTGCTTGCTGCTCTGTTTGCCGCTAATCCAGCTGACTTGCAGACCAAGTGGCTCCAGCCAGCGTTTGAAGTTCTGATAATGCTGCTCGGCGAGAATTTCTGTGGGTGCCATCAGGGCAACCTGAAACTCACTTTCAATGGCATACAATGCCGCAGCTGCTGCCACCAGTGTTTTTCCCGATCCGACATCACCCTGTACCAGACGGCTCATGGGGTGGCTTTGTTGCATATCGTGGCGTAATTCTGCAATGACGCGCTGCTGTGCATTGGTGAGTGTGAAGGGTAGTTGTGCCAGCAGTTGCTGATAAAGTTTGTCACTGTTGCCGATGGCGATGGATGGGAGTTGTTTTGTCTGTTGGCGTAATTTTCTCAGGCTCAGGTGGTGTGCCATCATCTCTTCAAAAATAAGCCTTTTTTGTGCGGGGTGTTCGCCACTTAGCAGATAGCTGACGGGTGTGTCTGGCGGTGGATGGTGCAGGGTTTGCAGTGCCTCATGCAAGCCTGTGAGCTTGTAGTGCTGCTGAATGTGTGGCGGAATCAGGTCTTCCAGTGATTCGATATGCTTAAGGGCTAAAGCAATCAGGCGGCGAAAACTGCGTTGTTGCAGACCTTCGGTGGTGGGGTAGGTGGGTGTGAGGGTGTCTTCTACAATATTGCCAGTTTGCTGGCTCTGGATTTTGTATTCTGGGTGTACGATTTCCAGCGACTGTGGTCCCCGCCGAATTTCACCAAAGCAGCGTAGCCGCTTGCCTTTGCTCATGCTTAAATATTGTGCATTAGAGAAGTGAAAGAAGCGCAGGGTTATGCGCCCGGAGCCGTCAGATAAGCTACATAGCAGCATGCGTCGCCGCCGCATGACAATTTCTGCATGCTCCACCTCGCCTTCAATCAGGACTTCCTGTCCGGGTTGCAAACTGCCAATGGGATATATACGGGTGCGATCCTGATAGCGTAACGGTAAATGAAACAGTAAATCCTGTACCAGCACTATGCCCAGCCGTGCCAGCCGCTCAGCCATTTGCGGGCCTACGCCCTTGAGCGTTTCAACGGATTGCAACAGTGGATATAGCGACTGACTCAGACTGCGACCTTGCCTTTGATATGTGGATGGGATTGGTAGTTCAGCAGTTCAAAATCCTCGAAGCTAAAATCGAAGATGGAAGAGACTTCGGGATTGAGCCGCATTTCTGGCAGCGCATACGGTGTGCGTGTGAGTTGTAAATCTGCCTGTTCAAGATGGTTGGAGTACAGGTGCGCATCGCCCAGCGTGTGCACAAAGTCGCCCAGCTGCAAGCCAGTCACCTGCGCCATCATCATGGTAAGCAGGGCATAGGAGGCAATATTAAACGGTACACCCAGAAATATATCTGCACTACGCTGATATAGCTGACAGGAGAGCTTGCCATCAGCCACATAGAACTGGAAGAAGGCATGGCACGGCGGTAACGCCATATTTTCGATTTCAGCGACATTCCAGGCACTGACAATAATGCGCCGCGAATCGGGGTTATTCGTAAGCTGGTCAACAACCTGTGATATCTGATCAATATGCCTGCCATCTGGAGTTGGCCAGCTGCGCCATTGGTAGCCATACACTGGTCCCAGGTCACCGTTTTCATCTGCCCATTCATCCCAGATGCGCACCTTGTTTGCCTGGAGATAGCCAATATTGGTATCACCCTGCAAGAACCACAGAAGCTCATGAATAATGGAACGTAAATGACATTTTTTGGTAGTCACCAGGGGAAAGCCATCTGCCAGGTTAAAGCGCATCTGGTAACCAAACACAGAGCGTGTGCCAGTACCTGTGCGGTCTTCCTTGATAGTGCCGTGGTCGCGCACATGGCGCATCAGATCAAGGTATTGCTTCATGACTTTGCTCCTGCTTGTGTTGCTTGCTGGTTCGCCTGGCGGAAAGAAAAGGCGATGAGCATCAGTCCCAGCACAACCATGGGTAATGACAGCAGCTGTCCTTCAGTGAGCCAGCCAAAGGCGAGGTAGCCAATATGTGCATCAGGAAGCCGGTAAA
>JALVFC010000002.1 GCA_027030285.1 Thiotrichaceae bacterium
ACTGAGTAATTACCAATAAACAACGACTACTGGTTATGGCTGCGACCCCGACCAACTACCAATCACCAGCGTTGTTTCATCAGCAAAATAATGCGGCGGAATTTGTAAGGCATTGCCTGTACCCCGCAGCCGACGACCACTGCTATCATACAAAATGCCTGAACAGGTATCCTTTAACTGATCTTCTCCCGCTATTAAAAACAATGGGCATTGTGCAACCCCCGCTGAATTGAAATACACAAAGTATTCCGCTTTTACGGAGCGCCATTGCTGATTCAAAGGCTCCCCCTTAACAAAATCCCCAGGCACATTATTTCGCCTTAAAACGGCTACAGACTTGCCTTGCCACTGTACAAACTGCACCTCTCCAGGCTGTAAATCCATCAATGTCACACTGATCGTTTGGGGTGCTTTGTGCTCTGCAAGCTGGGCAGCCTGATCATCCTCCCGCTCAACTGGAAACAGGGAATTAATCATCACTGCCATCACAATTGTCACCCCTAACAATGTCAGCAGCTTAAGGAAAATACTATATACTTGACGTCGATCCATTATTAATCCGGTATTTCTAACTGATGAATACAAAATTTTTCTTGCTTGCGGGCTGTATCACAGCCCTGTTAGCCGTTGTTATTGGAGCCTTCGGCGCACACGGACTGGAGAATATACTTGATAACAAAATGCAAGCCATCTACGAAACGGGAGTTAACTATCAGTTTTACCACAGTTTTGCACTCATCATTACCGGCATACTCATATATTTATGGCCAGATACAAAAAGTTTCCGTATGGCAGGCATGAGTTTCTTATTAGGTATTATTATTTTTAGCGGCAGCTTGTACCTCTATACACTTACGAATAACAAGGTTTTTGGTATGGTCACACCTCTAGGTGGATTAAGCTTTCTGCTTGGCTGGATACTACTTGCCATTAGCCTCTGGAAGCAGGATTTGCATCCTCCACTATCTTGAGCGCCTGTTCCAGCAGGCGAAAAAACTCTCCTTTAGACCTACCTTTCATCTCTTCATCTAAAAAAAGCAACACATCCTCCTGCACACCTCTACTTCGTAACCACCATTTGCATATAATAACGGTGTATTTATAAAGTACCTGAAAGGAGATCAACCCAAAGGTTGCGCTAAGCATTGCTCCAGGCAACATATGTTTGTAGTAAAGAAGAACAGACAGAAAAAATAATGTAGTAGCAAGCAGGATAGAAAACCATGTAATCACACGAGTTACATGAAGAAAATACTCTAACTGTTTCTTGTACGATTTTATTTGTTGCTTTTTCACCATTTTACCTGTTTAGCTGAACCAAATATTAATGTAAAATAGCAAACTGAGCGGACTAAAGGAATAAGCTAGTGAAAAGTGAAAAGAAACAACGCTGACGGATCAGGTTTCACAACGCCCCCTGTATGAGAAAAAGATTACATAATTAACAACTAGTGTATGGATTCACTCTCATAATAAATTAAATGCCCTATAACTAATGAACACTACCCCATTCAAGCATATTACAATCAATAAAGAAGGCAGAGACTTCGTTGTGGGTGATCTTCATGGCATGTTTGAGGCTCTGGAAACCCTGCTTCAAGATGTTGGTTTTAACCCTGCGACAGATCGTGTCTTTTCTGTTGGAGACCTGATTGATCGCGGACCACAATCTGATCGGGTACTTGAATTTCTGGATAAACCCTGGTTTTACTCTATCATGGGTAACCACGAAATCATGCTGATTGAAGCAGAACATGACAAAGGCATGTATCGCAGTTGGACAACCAACAACGGAGGTGACTGGTGGACTTCCGTACCCGCCGCAGAACAAATCAGGATCAGAGAGCGACTTAAACAGCTCCCTATCGCCATGGAAATCCTTACCAATTCCGGAAAAATTGGTCTGGTACATGCTGATATTCCCTCTGGCGTGACCTGGAAGCGCTTTGTTGCCGGCTTACATGAAGATGAAGAGTTGTGTAATTACGTGCTCTGGTCAAGAAACCGTTACCGCCATTATCGTATTACAAACTCAACAGACCGGGTAGAAGACATAGATCTTGTCATTCTCGGCCACACACCTGTTGAACATCCTATTCATATCAGTAACATTTGCTATCTGGATACAGGTGCAGCTTATAGAACAAGGAAAGGATTAGGTAAACTATCAGTGCTGGAAATACAACCCCAGTTAAAGCTTTATCAGATCAAAACACGCAAAGCCAAATCCTGGTTACATACCTAGGAGCTTGTCCGAGAACTAAGTTTCTTAAAATTTTAATCAACATATAGTGGTCATTGTAATAGAAAAAACACTATATGTTGTTTCTGTGTTTTTTAAAAGCTAGTTCTCGGACAGCCTCCTAGGAGCACATCCAGAAATATTGCGTAAAATCAGGGAATTCATATTTCCGTACAAGAGAGCTACAGCAGGCGTATTATTAGCACTGAAAGAGTCAAAGCTATCGCCCCTCTCCTACATCCGCCGGAAATCGGATAACACGAGTGCAAGCTAAGCTGAACAGTTACACCGGAAATTTTATTCTATGTTTTCCGTGGATGCTGCGGTTAAATAAATCCGGTGTTTTTTATATACTACTCCCCTCTGGATTTTATCCTGACTACTTTCTCAACATCAGCCGTCAAATAGCAAACCTCATAGATTATTTTTATTTCTTATTTATTAAATAGTGGTTTTTTGTAGAAAATGGGAATATAATCACAATTATGAATTCGGCGCTTTACAATGCAAGCTACAGACTGTTATCACCTCTCGTAAAAATTCTGTTACGAAAGGGAGTTGCATATAGCGAACTTATGCAAGTAATCAAGCAAGTATATGTTGACTCAACTGAAAAGCAACTTATTGAAAGTGAAGGAAAAGCCACCACCTCCAGAATCGCCATTATCACCGGACTCACCCGCAAGGATGTTGCCCAGATACGCAAATCCCCTTTAACGCCTGATTCTGTTTCCCAGAAATACAATCGTTCTTTACGTGTCATTAATGGCTGGCTGGAAGATCCCGAATTCTGCACTCCAGGTGGATACCCTGAAGTACTGCCCATACATGGTGTAGAAAAATCCTTCGAAAAACTAGTTGAACGTTACAGTGGCAATATGACCTCACGTGCCATGCTGGACGAGCTGGAGAGTGTTGGTATCGTTAAACGAATTGAAAAAGAGCATGTCAGTTTACAACATCATGCTTATTTACCTAGCAGTGATGAAAAAGAAGCCTTCACTATTATGGGAACAGACGTTGCCCTCCTTATCTCCACTATCGACCACAATATGAATAATGAGCCAGAGAATGCTCGTTTTCAGCGCAAGGTCTGTTACGACAATATACCTGATGAGTGTCTAACTGAGTTACGCACTATGGTAAACAAGGAAGGTCAAGCTCTTTTAGAAAAACTTAATACATGGTTTTTACAACATGACAGGGACTCAAACCCGGAAATAAAAGGGAAGGGTCATAACAGAGCGGGAGTTGGCATATTCTATTTTGAAGAAGATATGCCAGATCAAAAAGATCAGGAGTAGATTCAAATGAAGTATAGAATTATATCTCTATCCCTTCTCCTTAGCTGGGTGCTCGTAGTTAACGGCTGCGGCACAGGAGGCAATCAGGTAGCAGAAGGAGGTATCAGCGGCACTGGTATCACTATGGGTCGTATCAGTGCATTTGGCAGTATTATTGTCAATGGCATTAAATTTGATACTCAAGGCGCTACTTTTACCCGTGATAACACCTCAGCTACCAGCCAAAATGAATACGCAGTCGGTGAAGTCGTTACCATTGTTGGAAAAGTCAATGCAGACAGAAAAACCGGTACAGCTATTAACGTTTCCTTCACTGATATTCTGGAGGGGCCTGTCACCGTCAAGCCACCCTTGCTGGCAACTACTATTCAGATTCTGGGGCAGACAATTCATCTCAATGACCTCACCGTGCTTCATGGCTTTGCTGCGCTCAATGACCTGAACCCCGGTGATGTACTTGAGGTTTCAGGATTTTTTGATGCAAATAATGAAATTCAGGCAAGCAGTTTAACCTTGAAAAACTCAAGTTTTGCCCCTCTGGAGTTAAAAGGCAGAATCAAGCAGCTAGATCCAATTAATAAAACCTTCGCACTGAATAATCTCAATGTGGACTACAGCAGTGCAATCGTCCTCTCGGACAATGGTCTATTAACAAATAACCAGCTCGTGGAAGTTACTTCTCAGGTACTGATTAACAACACCCTCTTTGCAAAAAAAGTTAGTCCGGTTACACCAGTGCAACTCACTGCAGAAGATGAATTTGAAATAGAAGGCATTGTTACCAACCTGGACAATACCTCTACCAACATCCAGTTTGACCTCAATAATTTTCACGTTATCACCGACGATCAAACTATTTTCAAAGATGGGGTAAAAAATGATATCGGACTTAACGTACTAGTTGAGGTTGAAGGCGTGATCAACACGGATGGCACATTGCTGGCAGAAAGTATTGAACTGGAAAGTATCGCGAACCTGCCTATCGTAGAAGCTAATATTGATGCCATCGATTATCAGGCAAAAACTCTGCAGTTATTTGGTAAAACCATAAAAACAAACCGCTTCACTATCCTGTATGATGAAAGCCAGCAAATGTCGCATCCATTTAGCTTTGATCAGCTGCGGGTCGGAGAGTACGCAGATGCCAAAATAAGAATCCTCCCTGATGGTAGCCTGCTAGCCTTGCGTCTGAGCAGAGAAGATCAGGAAACCGACTACACCTTCAAAACTGTTGTGCAAAATATTGACAGCAATACCTTCTCTTTCACACTATTCAATATTCCAATGATTAGCAATGCTAAAACCACCTACCTGGATGCGAATGAACTCCCTATCAGTCAGGCAGCCTTCTTTGCCGCAGTGAGGCAGGGAATAAGCACGGTTGAAGTGGAAGGCAAGCCATTGGGGAATAATATTATTATGACGACAGCAATCCTTGTTAGTCCATAACTACTCAGTGTGATTTCCACCACCCGTGCCAGCTCTTGTCGGAAGGGCGCTAAAGCTTTTCTGACTTACTCTGTAAACATCTGATCGGGTCAAGCAAGGGACATTTTTGTGGAACATTGCTTGTTGCTTATTTATTCTGAGTCAGACATACCCTCACAAAGTATGCCTGGCTCACAGGTTACTCAGAGGCTACATATCATAACTAGCGTTCCTCATGATCTAGGATGTCCAGACCTTGAGATTCCTCATCCGCAGTCACACGTAAACCCCTGTTACCTAGACCAACCAGCTTGATAATATAGGTGGCTACTGTGGTATAAACGATGGTAGCTGCAACGCCAATAACCCGCACCGTCATCTGCTATCCGAGGTTATGTTTTCATTAAGAAACCCCTACCCACACCGATTTTTTCCGGTATTGGCAGCATTACGAATCGCTTCGATGGCAGCATCCAGTGCCTCTGCAGAGACAGCCGTTTCCAGTTTGATTTTGGGAAGGAAGTCAACCAATATTCTGCACCACGATAGAGCTCGGTATACCCTTTCTGGCGTCCAAGCCTTTTACTTCGGTTACAGCCAGAGCTTATACACCTATCAGGCAGGGCTTCTCTGACATCAACAAGCTTGAAGGGCTTTATAATAGTGGTAATCAGTTTCATATTTTCTCCTTGGCGACTTGTGGTAAGTTGCCAAAGGATACCTGTTGCACCGCTTTAGTGGTGCTCGATTACAGTGCGCATATTATAACCGGGGTATTTGTAGCTGTGTCTTTTTGCCCAAGAGGGAATCTATAATCCGGATTTCCAAAAGACCTGTATGAGTCGGAGAGAAATCAACGGAGAAGGTTTGTGTCGTATAAACTCTTTGTGAGAGCATCAAGGGAGCAACTGCCTCCCTGTCGGCATCAGCAAACAGTTGACGAGCCAATAAATTGAGAATCCGCCATTGTAACTCCTGATTAAAGCTATTTTCTGCCTCCACGTTTGCACTTGACATATTCCCGGTTTTACTCTTGTTACTCCTGAACAGCTGTTCCCCCGTCCTCTCAGGTCTTTCACCAGGGCTGCTCGGGATATCAGTAAGGTGCCGATGAATCGGATCA
>JALVFC010000003.1 GCA_027030285.1 Thiotrichaceae bacterium
GCTTATATCATGTGCCAGCATGGACAATGAATCAGCTTGAATATTGCTGTGTTTTAGTAACGCCTGGTCATTATGATGATAGCGAAGATCCAGTACCGTTTTAATACCCAATGCCTGGAGACTGGGAACGCTGTTATTATCCGGTTGTGCAGATCGATATACTTTTCCGGGATCAACTTCATAGAGGTTTTGCAGATGTTTGGAGGAAACTGCTTTTGCCCATCGCTCAGGTCTGGGGGATGGAGTGGGCAAGCTTGCACAGGCAGTAAGAATCAGACTAACGAGTACAAGGGCTAAAGTGGAATGGAAATAGCGTATTTTCATGGTCATTATGAAAGCTTATCTGTAATCGCTAAAATGGCTATAATAACAGCCATTAAGCTAAGAATTAACACCATCCCCGCCATAATATCTTTCACCATGCCAATATTGGGATGAATCTCGGGATGTAAGTGATCAATTAAAGCCTCAATTGCGGTATTGAGTGTTTCAGCAGCAAGTATTAATCCTATACAGAGAATAATGAGTGCCCACCAGATGAGGCTGATGTGTAAAAAGGCAAAAACAGCTGTCGTTATCAGTCCCAGAATGATATGCGTTCGAAAGCTGTTTTCTTCCTGCCAGCAGAAGTAAATACCTTTGCACGCATTAGTCAGGCGCCTGGAGAGAGTTTGGTTTTTAAATGTGGATTTGGTCATAGTTCATCGAGCAGTTTTGTCAAAGAAAACGTCTGGATGAGATTTTCATCTTCATCAAGCAGAGAGCTATTTTCTTTTTTCACAAAATGGATAAGCTGGTCAGCAAGCTGGTTGTCTTCCCAGGAGTAACAGACCAGGGCACGGGTGTATTGTTGTAACAACCTATCCAGCTCACTGCCCCGATCCGTGATGGTAAATACTTTGCCATGTGAAGCCAGTATATTCGGTAACTTTGAAGGAAATGCGCCATCGGAAGTTCCGGTTTGTTGTGGAATGACCTGTACGCTTGAGCGATTAAGTAGTTCCGGCAGTTGTGATTTATCAACAAAAGGGTGGAAGTGTAACTGTGGATGTGAGTAACGGGATTTTAACTGGTTGAATACAGCACCTTGTGAAAAAATAAAGGCATGAATCTCAGGAGCTTTTGTTATCACTGACAGAAAGAGTTCTGCCAGTTTATCAGGTGCCTGTTTTTCCCCTAATGCACCTGAGTAAACCAGTGAATATTGGTACTTGCCAAAGATATCATCAAGCTGATGACTCGCTTTTGTATCAGGTGGCAAGGTAATAAACGGATAGCAGATGGCTGATTCCGACGATAATTTGCCATATAAACGCTGCGCTGTTTTTTGCATGTTTTCGGATAAAAAGATTAATTTGTCACAGGCTTGATAGGAGCGGCGCTCAATGGCATGAATCATTTTCATCACCAGTTTGCGCGGTAAAGATGCCCGGGAGTTTGCCATAACACCTTGAATATCATGGACGATACCTGTAATACGAGTGTTTTTTTGCGGTATAAGAAAAGCCAACAAACCCACCAGGTTGGGAGGAAAAATAAAAATAATCGAATCGTAGTGTTTACGCCTGAACCACACAGGAAGCAGGTGGCGCACTACGAAAAAAAAGAACCATACTTCAAGTACCAGACGACGTAACAGAGGACTGGCAGGGTAGCGTATGAAGCGTCCCCCTCTAATAATATTTATGCCACACATTGTCTTGTTCGAAACAGCAGGTTTCCATTGCGGGTAAATCGGGTGGGAACATAGCACATCAACCTGTCTGCCTTGCTGGACCAGCCCTTTAGCCAGATGCGTATTATATTTTCCCGTAGAGACTGGTTCCGGGTAGAAAAAGGGGGAAATCAGTAATGTTGTTTTTTTGCGTGACATATGAATGGCTGAATCTGGGCATTTATCCGGGTTTGAACAGAAAATCAGCCTGTACCGCCTTGCCGGATTTGTCATACGACATATTGTAAGCCCCCTGCAAGACAAAACCCCGTTGCCGAAGCCAGTGAATCACTTCATCCGCCAGAGCCTGTCCCTCATACAAGGGCAAAAAAGAGCATTCACAGTAGATTGCATCACAACAATGCAGAAGTGATTCACAACCCTGCAATACCGCAAGTTCATATCCCTGCACATCAATTTTCAACAGACAGGGGCGGGTAATATCCTGCTCTCTGATCTGCTCATGCAAAGGTGTGATAGAGACTTCAGTTGTCGAGACTTCCTGGGTACCGGGAAAGATACGGCATTGCTCCTCACCAATCGGTAGCAGTGAGGATGAATCATCTCGTGCCGAGATATGCAGGGTCTGGCGGGTAGCCTTAGTACCAATGGCGGTTGAGAAAAGGTGTACCTTTGGATCATTGGCAAAGACGCGCTGAAAAACAGGTGCCAATTGCGTCAGTGGTTCAAACGAAAAAATGCGAGAATCAGGGAAAAGGGCACGGGCAATCAGAGCAAACTGTCCACGATTTGCCCCAATATCAATCACTGTCCGGCAATCCAGATCAGCCAACGCATGGCAATGCTCAACGGAAGCAGCCACGCCCTGCAATAGCATAGCCTTGCGCACAGCCGGAATACGTAACACCTTGAATGCTTTGCGGAGCTTGCCAAACATACTTACTTCCACTCATCTTGAGTTATCATTGTACGCTTTAAAGCTTCCCAGGTGATTGTGTTTTCCTGTCTGATGGTTGTGATTTGCTGCCGGGCATCTTCACAAGCCCGTTGAAAATCATCAGGTGAAGTAAGCCATTGGCGAATCTTGTTCAGTGCAGGTGTAATAAAATCAGCTTCAGGATCAATGACAAGACCAGCACCGCCGGACAAGCGATCCGCAATACAACCACGCCCATAAGTAATGACAGGGATGCCGTTTTCCATAGCTTCGTAAAGTATCAGCGGTTCAGCTTCGTTCTTATAATTTGTGGGGAAAATCAGTACGTCAATCTGTGCAAAAAAACGTGCTTTATCGTCACCATACTGCGGGCCGATGGCACGTACTGAAGATAAGGAGTGGATATGGTTTTCTACCTGTAAGCGAATAGGGTCACTTTCATAAGGACCAGCAATGAGGGCAGACACAGGCAGATCTTCCTGCTCGCAGGCTTGTGCGATATCCAGAAATGTCAAAATGCCTTTCTCTGCGGAAATATTGCTGATAAAACCAATGGTTTTAAGTTGTTTGTGCGGTAACGCTGAGGGTAAAGATTGAGCGTTGATAAAAACAGTATTGGAAAGTACCACCACCCGTTGAACGGCAGAATAATAATTCTGAAGCGTTGTCGCCATGCCTGGGCAAAGCGCAATATGTAAACACTGTCTACCTGCAAGACGGGTTACCAGCCAGGTCAGCCTTGAGGGTTGGGTGAGGTAGGCAAAGCTGTGATGGTGTATAATAATACGCATCCTGCGAGCACGAGCAAAAAGTAGAAACAAACACTCATAAAACTGCCCCCAACCACCAGACAGGCTCATATACAGGGTCGAATGTGTCAGGGCGGGGCGGAAGCCCATCAGTAACAGAGCCTTGAGCATTACAGGAAAGCGCAACAGCCGAAACAGAAGACTGCGATTAAGTCCTTTTGCAGACGTATTAATGACGATGATATCAGCGTGATCATCAAGCAAAGCATCTTGAACAGCAGCATTCACTGCTGATAAGCCAAAGATAGGAGGCGGGAGGGCGCCGAGTAGAGTGAGTTTGTTGCTTTGTTTATGGGACACAGGTTAATGACTTTTCACTAATCGAAAACGCTCTATCATAAGTAAAATAAATATAGGAACGACCATAAATAAAATCCGGCTCAGCGTATCCGGGAGCGTGCCACGCATCAAAATAATCACAAATGGCAAGCTCATACTATAAAGCAAAAGAGCTGTATAATTTCTCTGATTAGCAAGAAACCAGTGCCACATCATCGACAGAATGACACCGATAAAGAACATCCCAATAGCAACCCCGATAAAGCCACTATCTGCATAAAAAGGTCCTAAAATAGACAAAGCCGATGATGCCCTGGAGTGCTCATAGTGTTCCGGCCACAGGGCGACAATAACTGAATCATTTGTCTCCAGTGGTTTTTCACCATTGGGCCACATGCTTCTTGGGATGATGCGTATGAAAATATCCGCAATACTGCCCAGTGGCTTATAAGGCAGGCTTTCAGGAACCACCAAAAGCTCATTACACAAGGCATCAAACATTTCGTTATCATATCCTGTAATAATATCACCAAGCTGTTTAAATGGAGAGGCTAGTGCGCTTGTCAGTGTCGGTGTATCTTTCTGGTCATAACTGACAACACCCACATTACGTACCTCGCGTAACCAGCCAGCAAGACTGATAAGAATGAGGAAGGTGATAGATAAGACGAAGCCGGATGGACGTTTTTGGTGAAACAAGTACCAGAAAGTTGGTAATGCAATAGTCAATGGTAATAGTTGAGAACGAGTGCCTCTTGAACCATAAAAAATGGCAAGTGCACCAAAAACGATGACGAAAATAAATAAAAAAAAGCGTTGTTTTAATAGAATAAACAGAGCAAAAAAGATAAGTGCTGAAGCAGACCACATTAATAAACCATTGTAATAGTAGCCTGATGACGCAAGAAAAATACCGTTATCTTCAGCCTGCCTGCCTTTCATTAAAAAAAGGAGCAAATCTAATCCGCCACCTTTTGCCAGAAACAGGGAAAACAGAAAACCTCCGAGAAACAGGAAGAAAAAACCGGCAATTCTAACCTGATCAACCCTGAACTTTTCAGGCTGGGGGAGGTATTGTGACCAGAGACTTCCTGGACCAAGGAAATAGCCTACTTCAAAAGCTGCGATGCCTACGAAAACCAGCATTAGAGCTTCATTAAAGGTTGGCAGGATATCATAGCCAAGATGTATGGTTTCTCCAGTTAAAAGGTCGGCAACAGGGCGTGCAAGGAACATAACACCAAGTGCAACGTTGGCAATAAACAGGGGCTCAAAGATGTCAAAGGTTTCCCTGATAAGCTTTGTGCCAATCGGGAGGATAATTGCCAGTGCGATCAGTATAAGAAAAACAATCTTCGTTATGTCTTGAGTTGCAGCAAAGATGAGAAAGATAACGACCCCTAGAGTTGCCAGCAGGATAATTAGCCGAAAATAAGTTTGGTCGCTAAGGTGAAAACTGTTTTTGTTTGTCATAAATTTTTTATTTGGGCACTTGAACCAATAAACCCTGTTGAACAAATAATTGGGTGGGAGCAAAGTCGGTTATTTCAAATAATTTGGCTTTTCGCTGTTGGGAGAAAGATCGTAGTAGTGACTCAGCTTTTCTCATATCTCCCCCATTTCCAGCTGAATCTTTATCTGAGTTATCCAGATATATTATTCCGCCAGGACGAACGAGTTTAAATACATTTTCGATGCACATGCTACGATACTTTCCATCGATCATAATTAAGTCAAAGCCTTCAGTATCACTATTGCAGAACGTACAATATTCATAATGATCATGCGTATACATATAAGTAATGTTATTAAGTTTTTTTTCTTTAATTATGTGATTGATTTTATCAAACCATAGCTTGTTATCTTCTACAGAATAAACTCTGCCAGCATGCATAGCGTACCAGAGTGTTGACATTCCAGAGCCAAATTCCAGTACTCTGCTTTGTGGGTTAAGGTGCTTAGAGAGGATTTTTATGGATGTATAGGCTATCCACGGTTGAGTTGGCCGGTAATCGAAAATAAGTCGTATGAGGCCTGTGCTGATTGCCAGTGGAGAGTGCAATAGAAAGTTTTTCAAAGAAACCAGGTTTCCCTTTTCATCATGCAAGCGGGTCTTTCTAAAATCACTACCACTTATCAAATGTTTAATTAACATTATGAGTTTATTCCATATGACATGTTATTAACAATTTCTTTGAAATCTTCAGCCCATTTATCAGGTGTATGTCCATGAATTATTCTTGCTGACATATTTCCCATCCGCTTGCATAAGCCGTGTGAGTTAGCAAGATATAACATTTTCACTGCCAGAGCATTACTATCTTGTGGTGGCACAATATATCCATTTATCCCCTCTTTGACACGATCACGTATTTCTCCCGCGGAACTTGTACT
>JALVFC010000004.1 GCA_027030285.1 Thiotrichaceae bacterium
AGCCGCTAAGCGGAGAAGCCGTTACCTTCCACATTCTCATGATTCTATTCTATCTTCATGGCTTTAACCACAATGGAGTAAACCATGACATTTCGTTCCAACAACCCTGCAAACCGACCTGATCATTTTAACAAGTTTTATGACAAGCATATAAAACGCTTACATTTACACGGCTTACGTCATAAAACCATTGATGCCTATTCACGTGCTATCCACCGTATCGGTGCTACTTTTGATTACCAGATAGAATCACTCACTGAAGATCAGTTGTTTGGTTATTGCTCTGCCTTGTTACAAAGCCACCCGAGTTCGACAACCCACTTTTCGAAACTAACACCCCAGTAAGAATGCGGATTTCCGCCTCAATTTCCTCAGAACTCTGTATTGGCACGTTGTTTCTGTTATAGCTTTATTTAACATAATATCAATATGTCATATAGTACTGGCAAGTATATCAAGATCACCAAATCCGGCGCGCGTCACTATTTACAACTAGTCACGTCCTACCGCGACGCCAATGGTCGCCCCAAACAACGCACACTGGCGAACCTTGGCAGGCTGGAGCAGGTACAGAGTAATCTTGGTTCCGTGATTGAGGGTCTCAAACGTGTCGCAGGTAAAAAAGACGTACCAGCTGCTACTTCTATTGCCAGTCCTGATGTTACTTTTGATCCAGCTCGATCTATGGGGGATGTCTGGGCGTTGACACAGCTCTGGAAGGAACTTGGCTTTGACAAGCTGCGCAAGGTGTTCCGAGGACGTCTGACCCTTTGATTATACCCATCACATTGATACCCAGAGCCCCTGCTATGGAAAGAAAGCAACAGAAATACAGAACAATGCTTAACCCGGAAAGTTCACAAATTATGCTCCATCTCGCTTGTCTATTGATTCCACAAGGGATATTTCTTCAGTCACCCGTAATCACTGATACGGGACTCCTTCAGAAATTCCCCCGTGAAACCAATATCCTGCACAATATTAGAGCATATTCATGAAATTTCCGGGTTAAAGTCTGCTTCCGGGAAATAGCCACTTCCGAGTACTCAACAATACCAGTAGCAATAAAGCTGCCCATTGAAGAGGGGCGAAGATCTGCCCATGTTCCTGTAATTGTGCCGTAATATTAATGTTATAAGCGTCAACAATAGCATTCACAACCATGCCGGCAAGCAGGGCTGTCAAGCTGACGCCCAGCAAATAAAGCCACATGGTTCTTTTGCCCATTTCTTTTTGTATCACACCCAGTGTAGAGACATTGGTAGCAGGCCCCGTTAGCATCAACACCAGCGCAACGCCCGGTGAGACTCCTGCCATCAGCAGCCCGGCGGCAACAGGAGTTGATGCGGTTGCACAGATATACATCGGGATTCCTGCCAGCATAATCACCAGCATGGCGGTAATACCACTGCCCCATTGAGCCAGAAAATCGGCAGGTAAAAAGGTATTCGCCAATGCCGCGAAGATCATGCCAAGTATCAGCCAGAGAACAATATCATCCAGCAAGGAAGTAAAGGCATAGCGGATTCCTTGCCATGCTTTTGCAACAAAAGTATCTCTTGAGGTGGATTTCATCGCAGTTGCGCTACAGCAGCTATCTGCTGTGTGTTCATTGTTTGCATCTGCCGAGTCCGTGGTACCGGAACAACAGGGAGATGCCTGGGGCTCGGGTTCGGTATTACAGCAGGCAGCCGAGGACTCAGCCAGCTCACCACCGCAACAACTCACCTCCGTTTCTTCACTCTCTAAGGTATTAAGAGCCTTGTTACTATCCTCCTTGTCAAAAATAATCACTAACAAACCTGACACCAAAGCCGAAACAAGGGCTGCTATAGGCCGCACAATGGTCATAAAAGGCCCAAGCAAAGCGTAAGTGATGCTGATTGAGTCAATACCTGTTTCCGGGGTAGAAACCAGAAAGGAAGTTGTTGCAGGTTTTGAGGCGCCAGCCTGACGTAGGCCAAGTGCAACGGGTATGACACCACAGGAGCACAGCGGCAAGGGCGCACCTAGCATTGCTGCTTTAGCAATTGAGCCAATGCTGTTGCCGCTTAAGTGACGATTGAGAAATTGTGTAGGAATTAAGGCTTTAATCATACCCCCAAGTGCCAATCCGAAAACCAACCAGGGGGATGCTTCTAGCAAAAGGTCTAATAGGTTCGTTAAAAAATCCATTCTCAATGACCCTCCCTGACTATTTCACCGCGCTCCAGACTATCAAGAATGCTGCAACTTAAGGCAGAGGCAGATCCGCCGCAACAGGCATCAGCAATTTGTTTCAAGGTGGAATGCATCACTTCCAGTTCGAGCATCTGTTGCTGAAGTTGTAGCAGCTTAATTTCTGTCAGATCTTTTACTTCCGCACAGGTATGTGCATCACGAGACTTGAAAATAGTTAGCAGTTGGCGACATTCTTTGAGTGAAAAACCCACCGCTTTTGCACGCCTGATAAAACGGAGCTGTTGCAACGTTTCCTGATTATATTGCCGATAACCATTGCTACTTCGCAGATTTGGCGCAAGCAGGCCAATTTTTTCATAGTAGCGCAATGTATCGGGGGAGGTTCCTGATAATCTGGCGAGTTCACCAATTTTCATTGTATTAACCTTGTAGTACTCAATGAGACTCTGAGATATGAGTATAAACCCTGGAGTGAACTTTAAGGTCAACTAATTATCAACGAAACATAACTACTCAGGGTAATTGTATGTAAAGCGATGAGTTATTGATTATTAGGGCTTCGGCAGCAGGGATACTGCCGCAGAGCTTATAGGGATATATTTACAGCGTCTCTAATAATCAATAACTTCCGCCTCCGGTGTTGTTTATCACGCTGAGTAGTTTACAGCCGAGCAAATAATTACCTCCATCTGCTCATGAAAAATAAGGGAACCATCATTAGCGGGTTGGCTATAAGATAAAAAAGTCTGACGTATTTTTTCTTGCTGTTGTGTGTTCAGCAGGGACAAGTCATTACTGAGACAAAAAGACATTAACAAAAGCGTGTCCAGTGACATTTTTTGCATGATTGAAATATCAAACCGGGTATCAAGCTTATGTGCACTAAACCTTATCCCTTCTGAATGCAGGAGGGTCTTGATACGGTCACTTGATTGAAATTTCCGGTTAGGGAGCAGACCGTTTAAACTCGCTTTAAGTTCTGACATCCCCTGTTTTTTTTGTTGAATAATAAGCAACTTACCAGCAGGTAACAAATGCCGCATCGCATTTTGGATAATGGGTAGCACAGCATCGAAAGAATGCAAAAAATGGATCATGGTAATAAGATCGTAATGCATGCCCTGCTCTGTGCATGGTGTAAATTTCTTGCATTCAAGGAAAATCTTTGCCTGTGTTTCACCATCCAGAGAAGCAATTTTTTGACGAAACTGATCAAGGTCAGTGGCACTAAAATCTATACCCGTATATGACCAGTTTGTGTTTTTTTGCTGCTCGATAATTTTTATGAACTCACGATCAAACAGCCCATTGCCGCAGCCAAGGCTTAGAACCCTGGTGCTCTGCCCAGCAAACAGTGATGCAGCATTTTTTGCAACCCAGTCCAGCGAATCTTGCATGAAAGTGGAGTATTTAAGCCTTAAATCATAGCCATATGAGTAAGCAGTCTCTGACAGACTGTAATCATGAATTACATTACTATGGTCTATTATTGCTGCGGCCAAACTAGCATCCTTCGCAACGGGCTGGGTTAAGCACAGACTCCGAGGAGCCTGTCCGAGAACCAAGAACCTCAACAGGGTACATCTTGTTTTGTGAATAGCTGCGCTACTTCTTTATATATACGATTATACATATATATAACACCAATACCAAACTTCCTGTATTATCTACTTGCTGGTGATTTAGCGAATCAGGTCAAAGATGATCTTAATTGCAAAGACAATAGATAAAACAGCGATACCCACTTTAATAACCCGGTTAGGTAGCATCGAGTGAGCGGTTTTATTGCCAGCATAACCACCTAGCAGCGCGGCGGTGCTAACGGTGACAAGCATCAACCATGAAATATGCCCACCAAGCGCATAAGTGACAAAACCTGAAAAAGAAGCAAAGGGGACTGCCAGTGCTGTAATCATGCTGATCTTTTTAGCCTTGCAGCCTAGTAGTAGCATAAGTGCAGCAATAATCCCCCCACCACCAACAGCCAGCAAGCCCGAGACCAGACCCGCGATAGCACCAATCAGCGACAGATAAACAACCTTTGGATGTCTGTCGTGACAGGTTTTGGCATTGCTGCTTTTGGGTATTAATGCTGTGGTACCTGCATAAATCAAAAAAAGTGCAAACAGCCACAAGATCACATCTCTATCTATGAAATTCGAGAGATAAGCTCCCACCGGAGCAAATGCGAATGAGAATATAATAATTGGCAAGCCAAGTTTCAGGTCAAGACGGCTGGCGCGAAAATTATCAAAGGTAACGGCGCTCAGGCTTAGGGTGTTTGCCAATAGTGCCACTGATTTTGCTGTGTTAAGAGGCACCCCTAACCAGACAAAAATAGGCATCTGGAAGGCAGCAGCTCCTTTACCCGACATCGCAAAGAGGTAGTTAAGCCCTAATGTTACAAAAAATACCGCATATAATGATATATTATTGTCCATATGTAGTTCAGCTATCTATGTCGCCTTTGCTGGATGTTGCAGTATCGGGCAATGAATGGATGGCCTGCGCCACTTGTGACAAACCCTGTTTTAGCATTGACCGGGGACAGGCAATGGTCATGCGCGCATAACCTGCACCCTGTCGCCCAAACCAGTAGCCTGAGTTCAACGCCACACCTGCTTTTTTTGCCAGAAAACTCTCCAGTTCCTTGGCATCCATATTCAGTCCGGTAAAATCCAGCCAAACCAAAAAAGTACCTTCAGGCTCAACCAGCTTTACGTTGGGGATATGCTGTTGCAGGTAGTCTCTTAGAAAGTCCAGATTGGACTGTAAATAATCCAGACATTCCGCTAGCCATTGTTCACCTGTTCGGTAAGCTGTTTCCATCGCAATAACTGAAAACGCATTGACCTTACCCAGAGCATATTTACTGCTAAAGTGCTTAAACTGAGCGCGATAATTTTCATCCGGTATGACCACAATGGACTCTGTGACAGAGGCAATATTGAAGGTTTTTGCTGGTGAAATACAGGTGAACGACTGCTGTGCAATCTCCTCTGATACGGCCATCGCATAAGGAGTATGCTGATAACCTTTATAGATGATATCTGCGTGGATTTCATCGGCAATTACACGCACATTATGCTTGTAACAAATCTCCCCGATACGCTGTAACTCTTCTTTTGTCCACACGCGTCCCACAGGATTGTGCGGACTACACAGGATAAGCATTTTGGTACGGGGTTTGGCGGCCTGTTTTTCCAGATCAACAAAATCTATTTCATAGCCATGCGTTGTTTTCTTTAGAGGGTTACGAACCAGCTTTCTTTTGTTTTCCAGAATCGCCAGACGAAATTCAAAAAACACCGGAGGCTGAACAATAATGCCATCACCTTTATCAGTATGCTGATTGATAAGTACACTAATCGCACTCATCACACTATGACTGATGCACAACTCTGATTCATCAATCTTCCAGCGATGATGATTTGTATACCATTGAGTAATGGCATTGAAGAAAGATTCAGGTCGATATTCGTAACCATAAATACCATTTTCAGCCCTTTTCACGAGGGCTTCTCTGACCGTTGGTGGTGCCTGAAACTCCATATCCGCCACCCAGAAAGGCAGCAGATCGTCACGTCCAAAATGCTCCTGCATGGCAGATGTATCCCATTTCTCGGCATTTGAATGGCTTCTGTCATAATGCTGGTCAAAGTTTGTCACTGTTTCATCCTCATTTCGGAAGGTATCCAGGGCTTGTCCTGAACTAGTCTCTAGCCGTGCAATAATCATTGCTGGCACTACAGTCTACCGAGGTTCGCAATCTGAGCTTTGCTCTCAAATATCTGGAGAGAGTATCAATGGTTACGTTCAACAAGGCAGTTATTACAATCAACACCATTGCCTTATCAAAATGCAACTCCTGAA
>JALVFC010000005.1 GCA_027030285.1 Thiotrichaceae bacterium
GCCTGTTTCAATACATCAAGAGGTAACATCGCCGGTCCGGCACTAAAGTTATATTGTCGAGTCATGGTTTATCTCTGAGGTTCTTAAAAAGAGCACATCATAACACTCTCAGGCACCATGAAAAGCATTTCTTACGTACCATTCACCAAGCAATTAATGAATGCCCATCTGATGATTGCGCACTGAATTTTTACCAGCTTGAGCAACAAGCAAGGCAGCATGAACACGATTAATTACTGATCTAATATCTGGACTATATTGGTAGTTTGGATCTTGTTTTTTTCGTAACAGTTCGTGGTATAGCTTCAAATTGGCACGCAAGCGCTCTTTTTCTAAAAGTTTGTTTTTGTACAGATAACAAGCCGCAATAGATAAAGCCAGCCCTAGAGTAAAACCAGCCAGTATGGAGAAATAGGTCATGGTAGTCACTTTTTTATTGGTAACTACTCAGGTCAGGGTAACTGTATTGTAGGCGGTGAGTTATTACGCTGAGTAGTTACTTTTTGTTATTATTCACCCAACCGCAAAGTGTATAGCACCACCCCCTGATTCAAAAATTATTGCGATAAAATAACCTGAAGCTGTGCACCCCCTGTTGACTGAAGAACTTTATGACAAAGGATCAGCACCAATGGTGCCTTGCAAGCTCTGTAAATACTCTGCTGATTTAATCCAGGCAAGTTTTTCTTTAGCTGCCTGTAACTTGTCACTAATATTTAAACGTACAGCCAAATCTTCATGGCTCTCCTTACTCAGAAACTCTTCCAGATAGGCACAATTTTTCTCCCACAAATCAGTATCTCGTTGTTGTTTTACTTTTAATCGCTGTTGATACCAATCAGAGGAAAGCATGGATTCCCGGGTAAACATGTTCCGTATATCAGGATGATGCACATCTTTACCTTCATAGCTACCTGTAGCCATAATAGTCAGCAACGCTTTCAGGGGGGGGCAGGCATCATCAATACTGCCATCATCCAGATAAGTCTGGGCAACCGCCTGTTGTGCCTCAACGATATTATTAACCCCATCAACAAAGACATCCATATCCTGTGTCTCGGGCTTTAGAAAAGCCTCGTCAATAACCACTGCGGGTGTGTCAAAAATCTTACCCATAAAGCCGGAAACAAAACGCTCTGTAATCCTGTATCCCAGACGACTTGCCAATACTTTTTTGCCCTCATATTCGAAATCATCAAGAGCCTCCAGATAACCGTTTTTGATTAAATAGTCAGCCTGGCGTTCTTCGCTTTTTAGACGTGCCCAGATTTCTGGAATGAGCAAACTGATGTCATGATCTACACGTAAATCTGCACCAATATAACCTGCTGCACTGGAAAAACCATCGTAACCAGAAATAATAAATGAGACGAGTGTATTGTTGAGGTCAGCTGTAGCGCGTAGCGCATTAAATGGCCCCTTGGTTAATGCCCCTTCACTTCCAGCACCAGTAGTTGAGGGTGATTTACCTGTTACACTGCAAATAAAGTCCATAAACAACTCAGGCAATTCCTGGTAATGAATGGGGTTATAAACAGCCAGCGGGCGAATCCCGGGTTCTGGAGGATTATTTCTGCGTCCAGTTAATACGGCATTTACTGGCTGCACCAAAGGTTGATCAGCAGGCACCTGACGACTGAACCTGGCTCCCATTTCAGCGGCATATGTCCGTATCGGTTGCTGTAAATCAGGACGAATTTGTAGATAACGTGGGTTTTTACTGGGCTCGCCATTAACCATGCGCGGCCTGGCAGACGAAACCACATATTGATTGCCTTGCTCATAAGCGTCCAGAAGCAATTGTTTCATGGGCTGGGTATACTCCTGAAATTCGGCAATATCTTCGACTTCATCGGCAAGCTTTTCAGCGATTAGAGGTTCATAGTTGGCAACAAAGTTGCCTGGTTGCGCCATATCCAGCTCAGTTTGTTTGTCAAACCCCCTGTGGATTGCTTCATCCGGACGTTGAAACAGACGATATTCACAATTTTGCGCCAACTTTACGCTAGGGTTATTTGATAGAGGGGAGCAGTTCGGAAGATGCTTGCTTGAAACCACTACCGATGCGGTAATATCATCCTCCATTTGCACTTTTTCAGTTGCGATAAAATCTTGTCGTACTTTAAAAGTCTGCCAGGTGTTTTCCTTGTTCAAGCCCACACGCAAGTACGAAGCAACCAGCTTTCTACCGTGTATTTTCAAGGCATGTCCTGGCTTGCCATTAATGACATCCACAGAAAAGTGTTTACGCCAGTCATCTCCCCAATCGCTCTGGTAAAAACGTTTGATAATAAAGACAATTGATAAAATTCGAGCAGGAATAGTTGATAACCATTCATTGTATTCATCCGTGGTACTGGTCGATGGTGTGAGTAACTTTATGACAGACCCCAGGCTACGCTCAGTACTCAGTGGCTGACGGCTGGCATCCCTGTCTTCGTGTTCAAAACCTGGCTTGAATCGTTGTGTATAATCATAATTAAAAATCTCATCCACTTTATCAAGATCTTCATTTAAATCATTGATAAAAATAGATCCATAGATAACAGCATCATTAAGAGATTTGGAAATTTCGGATTTTCCACCACCCGACACGGTACAGGGCTTATGGCAAAAAACACCTTCTGCAGCAGTGCCAATAATACGCCACGATGGCGCACCTGGATGTTTTTCCATTTCAACTTTGTAGCCATTGGGCTGGATATAGATTTTGCCTGGCTGTAGCTTGATAGTGACATCATCACCATCATGTTTCCAGCGGATCGTTTGTGTCTCAAGATCCATTCGAATATCCAGAGGCACATAAACTATATCCGGAAATTGTTTGTCCAGTGCATAGCCGCCAGGCTGTACATCCATGACATGACCGTAGTTAGCAAGCAGATTTTTAAAATTATATTTTTCGGGATATTTCCGGGTTCGACTGTCTACACCAAACTCAATGCCATGATTACGTCTTCTAAAGGCAAGTGCACCACCCGCGTGCTCTTCTTCTGCCAGTCCATACAAGTTGGCTGCATAGCTAAGCATGGTTTTTACTTCTTTCTTGCAATAACCATAGTAGTTATCTGCAAGCAGGGTCACGATCACGCCTCGTGCATCACGCGCTGTGATTTTAAATGCCTGACCATCGTTATATAGCTCATCCTCATCACTCCAGCACATACCATCCTTACGCTGACGCTCAGTGGCCTCATCGTAATGTGGCAGCCCTAAATCCTTTTTCTTTAAACCGACCAGGTGGGGAGCCAAAATGACACAACCAGTCTGCCCCGTCCACTGCTCAACATTTAATGCCATATCATGTTCAGCCAAAAAAGGATTTCCTGCATTACCAAAAATACTTTCTACAAAATCAAGGTTACTGACCAGGTTTCCGGGTGCAAAAAAGCGAATTTCCATGAGCTTTTCTGGCTCTCGATATTTCGAATCAGTAGAAGGTATAGCAGGACAAACTGTGGGAGTTAGTAATAATGAGACAAACATCCTGGCTTTCTTGTCTTCATCCGCTGTAAAGGGCAGCTCCATGATGTCATCCGGTGGGTTTAAAGCTGCTTTAACTAACCTTGAGTAGGCAATACGGGGCACTTCCTTTTTATCCCCGGGTACTGGCAATCCTCCTTCTGCGATATGGAAAGAGCCCTGGGTTGTGCGTCTGTCATTAACAGGGTTATGCAATACTCCCTGGCGTATGCGATAGCTGGAGATAATATCAGAGGTAAATTTATCACTATCAGAAGGAAGCGATAGTTCACGCGCTACGCCATAACGATCAAGAATAAGACTATTTCCAGGCAGTCGCGGAGTGCTTTCATCCAGATCTCCAAGATAATCATCCAGAAACGCCTGAATACGCCGATCTACTGGGCAAAGGTAACCTGACAAGAGGCGGTTTTTTTCACGATAGCTTTTTAGCAAGTCATCAGCAGTAGCAAGAAATTCGTTATCACCGGAGTGACTTACAGGCTGACCGGTAGAGGCCAGTTTTAAGTTAATGTAGAGTTGAATTCTTTCACGTTGTTTTGCTGAAATTTCGACGTTATTCCCAATCCCTAGCGCGCTTTCTAAATTCATTGATACCCTTAACTGATGCTGAAAAACCAAGACCTCGTAACTGTACAGAATAATTTTTTTGATTTCTATCAATAATCAGAATTTTTGACACTGATCATTCCAGAGGTGAACTTTTTCAGAAACATTAACCCAAATCGCAAATACTCAGGACAATAAACAGCGCAATCGGTAAGTTATTGATTATTAGGAACGCTGTAAATACATCCCTGAAGCTCTGTGGCAGCATCCCTGCTGCCGAAACCCTAATATCAATAACTCACCGCCTTACATTCAATTATCCCGAGTAGTTACCCCAAAAATCCGAGGAATTTAAATATCCACATACTTTTCAATATATTGCTTTGTAAATCTGTCAAAATGGCTTACTTCATGCTCATAATACTGCAAAGTAGTTTCGCCCTTTATATATTGATACCTCAAATAAACCAGGTATAAATCCAGTGCTCTGTCAATACAGTTTCGTCTAATACTGACAAAATCTTTCTGCCACCAACAATCCCAGATCTGTTGCTGATTAAGTGGCTTACTACCTTCCTTGCCAATCAGATACATCAGGTTTTCGAGAGATGTTGATGCCTCATCATTGTATTCACTCAACTCATCTTTTAATGATACAGGTGGGTTCATTGTCAGCAATGAAATGGGTAGCACATGTTTGAGGCAACGATATTTCAAAATAGAAATATCGTTGCTGCTATCCCATGTAACAAAAGTGGGAAGGTTATTTGGGTTAATGGATTTAAAAAATTTATAAAGAATTTCATCTTCGGATTTTCCATCCCCCAGGTACGACATCTCAAGCGTCACACCGGGACCTCTATAGATACTGGAAATTGCCACCACTCGTTGCAGAAATTGCGGTAGATCCTGCCTACCGGACTGTTGCTGCAAATGCGTCATCGCCTTTATGGCATTTTTCTCATCCAGATCACCAAACTGATATTTTTTACTACCTGTGTGCGTATCAGGTACCGTGTGAATCACAAAAACCATAAAGCTCATGCTGGAAATACTCCCGTTGAAATATAGCGGTCGCCGCGGTCACATATAATGGCAACTATCGTTGCGTTTTCCAGTTCTCTGGATAAGTTAAGTGCCGCAGCAACCGCACCACCTGAGGAAACACCACAAAAAATACCTTCCTGTTTAGCCAGTTCACGCATTGTTGCTTCGGCTGCTGACTGGGTGATATCCATTTCCCTGTCTATGCGTTGTGCATCGAATATTTCCGGTAGATATTCTATTGGCCAGCGTCGTATGCCTGGTATGGAGTCCTGCTCCGTCTTTGGCTGTACTCCTACAATAGTAACTTGCGGGTTTTGTTCTTTCAGGTAACGTGCCGTCCCCATAATAGTGCCTGTTGTACCCATTGCGCTGACAAAGTGTGTGATCAGCCCGTGTGTTTGTCGCCAGATTTCAGGGCCGGTTGTTAAATAATGCGCTTCAGGGTTATCGGTGTTAGCAAACTGGTTTAGTAATACTCCCTTACCCTGCTCTGCCATTTCATCTGCCAGGTCACGCGCCCCTTCCATGCCTTGTTCTTCGGGTACCAGTATAAGCTCCGCTCCGTAAGCTTTCATGGATGCTCGTCGTTCTGCACTCATGGTTTCCGGCATGATCAGGATCATTCGATAGCCTTTAATGGCTGCTGCCATTGCCAGGGCGATACCCGTATTGCCGCTGGTGGCTTCAATCAGAGTATCACCTGGCTGAATATCTCCTCTCTGTTCCGCTAGGCTTATCATACTGAGTGCCGGACGGTCTTTTACGGAACCCGCTGGATTATTACCCTCCAACTTGACTAAAACCGTATTGCTGGTATTGCCAGGCAAACGCTGTAGTTGTATCAGTGGAGTGTTGCCAATGGTTGATTCAATAGTAGGGTATGTTGGTTCAGGTTGGGGCATTGCTGATTTTTCCTGTATTGCGGCTATTGGTGGGCTGTTAAAATAACGTAAGCAATCGCATAATCA
>JALVFC010000006.1 GCA_027030285.1 Thiotrichaceae bacterium
TTCACCAGGGCTGCTCGGGATATCAGCAAGGTGCCGATGAATCGGATCAGAGTATGTTGCTGCTGCAAACTCGTCCAGAGGACTCACAGCCTTGATGTGGCTTGCAATACCGTTATTGCAAAACAGGCTGATGACATTGAGTAATAGTAAACGGGAAAGGCTCTTCATAGTGACTCACAGTAGGGAGGATGGTTGATGCGACTCCTGCAATAACAGCTTGCAGTATGTAAAATCGCCCCAAACCATAAAAGCCCACCAAAGACTATCCGCAGCCGTTTTATGACAGAAGGCAGTTTGCGCGCTTTGCTCTGAAAAAACTTCATATCCAGCCATCTATCCTCTATATTTCCAGCATGCAAATGACATCCAGCACCCCCACAGCCCTCGAAGTTCTTACCAGTATTTTTGGTTATGACCAGTTCCGACATAATCAGGAAGCGATTATTCAGTCATTAATTCAAGGTGAGGATGCCTTTGTACTCATGCCAACAGGTGGAGGAAAGTCACTTTGCTACCAGATACCTGCTTTGGTACGACGTGGTGTTGGCATTGTTGTGTCACCACTAATAGCACTGATGCAGGATCAGGTTGATGCACTGCGACAGCTAGGGTTACGAGCAGCTTTTCTGAACTCCTCCTTGTCATTTATGGAAAAACAGGATGTGGAGCAAATGCTGCTGCGAGGCGAGCTGGATATTCTGTATGTTGCCCCGGAACGCTTGCTCACTGAGCCCATGCTCAACTTGCTGGATCAATGCCAGATTTCACTGTTTGCCATTGATGAGGCGCATTGTGTCTCGCAATGGGGGCATGATTTCCGCAAGGAATACCAGCAACTCAAACAACTTGCGCAGCGTTTCCCCAATATTCCCCGCGTAGCGCTCACAGCAACGGCGGATGCACGTACCCGCCAGGAAATTCTTGAACAGCTCAATCTGCAACAGGCAGGCGTTTTTATTAACAGCTTTGACCGCCCCAATATTCATTACACCATTGCGGAATCTGGCAGTAATGCGCGCCAAAGCTTGTGGCGTTTTCTTGAGCAAAAACATCCAGAAGATGCTGGCATTATTTACTGTCTGTCACGCAAAAAAGTAGAAAGCACCGCCGACTGGCTGATGCAAAAAGGCCGCCTGGCACTACCCTATCATGCAGGCATGACACAGCAGCAACGCAGGCAGAACCAGATGCGTTTTCTGCGCGAGGAAGGGGTGATTATTGTTGCCACCATTGCCTTTGGCATGGGTATCGACAAGCCAGATGTGCGTTTTGTAGCACACCTGAGTCTGCCTAAAAACATTGAATCCTATTATCAGGAGACAGGACGTGCCGGGCGTGATGGACAGCCCGCAGATGCCTGGATGAATTATGGCTTGCAGGATGTCATTTTTATGCGCCAGATGCTTCAGGACTCGGATGCACCGGAACAGATCAAGCGAGTAACCCAGTTTAAACTCCACGCTTTACTGGGCTTGTGCGAACTGTCCACCTGCCGCCGTCAGGCACTGCTTGCCTATTTTGACGAGGAAATGAAAGAGCCTTGCGGGAATTGCGACAACTGCATCAACCCACCCGAAACCTGGGACGCTACCAAAGCAGCACAAATGGCACTGTCCTGTGTGTACCGCACCAACCAGCGCTTTGGCGTCACCTATGTCATTGACATTCTGGTTGGCAAAACAGACAAACGTATTGCCTATAACGGGCATGACAGGATTAGTACCTGGGGTATCGGCAAGGACTATACACAGGTTGAATGGCGTGGCATTTTCCGTCAACTGCTGGCAATGGGCTATCTGCAAACCGATATGGAATACGGCACCCTGAGCCTGACAGAAAAGTCTCGTTCCCTGCTGCGTGGTGAGGAAACCTTTTTCGCACGCAAACAGCGCAAAGCGGAAAAGGCAAGCCGCCAGCATGCGACAAAACAGTCTCGCACACGCCTGGCAGAGAAGGATCAGGAACTACGCGAAGCACTACGCCAGCTACGTGCCCGACTTGCCCAGGAACAGGGAGTCCCACCCTATGTTATTTTCCACGATTCCGTGCTGGATGACTTGGCTGGTTACCGCCCTGCAACTGATGCGGCATTCCTTTCGATTCATGGCATTGGGCAGTCGAAACTTGAAAAATATGGCGAGCTCTTTATGGAGGTTATCCGTCAGCATCCACCTGCAGATACACCGCCACAGCCCATTCATGATGAACAATATTTGGAGGATGCACCACGAGTTACAAGTTTGAGTGATACCGTAAATATTTCCCTGAATATGCTAAAAACAGGCATGGATATTGATACCATTGCCAAAGAACGTGGCTTAAAATCTACCACCATCCTGTCACACATGGCAGATGCTATCAGTATTGGCAAACTGGAGCGCAAGCAGGTACTCAACCTAAGCGATGGACAGCTGGAGGAAATCGAATCTACTGCAAGGTTTCTGAATCTAAGCTGGGGAGAAAATCTCAAGCCACTTTACGAAACACTGGAAGCACAGTGGGATTATGGCACGCTGAAGTGCGTTGTCGCTGGCATGCAGACACCTGGGGAAACATATGAGTGATACTTTCAAACTGGGCATTGACCGCTTACTAACAGAAGCTGATCTACGACTCCCATTACAAGGCAAGCGCATAGCACTGCTGGCACACCCTGCATCCCTGACCAGCGACTTTATCCCGAGCATCGATGCACTCGCAGTCAGCGAGGACATTAACCTGGTGTGCTGTTTCGGCCCACAGCATGGGCTACGCGGAGATAAGCAGGACAATATGGAAGAAACCCCGGATGAGCTTGATAGCAAACATGGCATTCCGGTGTACAGTCTGTACGGCAAGGTACGTCGCCCAACTGCCGAAATGCTGGACAACTTTGATATTCTGCTCGTCGATATTCAGGACGTAGGCTGTCGTATCTATACCTTTATCACGACGTTATTCTATCTGCTGGAAGATATTAGCCAGAGTAACAAGGAAGTCTGGGTACTGGATCGCCCCAACCCCGCCGGACGAGAAATCGAAGGTCTGACACTGGAACCCGGAGAGGAAAGTTTTGTCGGTGCAGCCCCCATCCCCATGCGCCATGGTCTGACACTGGGTGAAGCCGCTCTGTGGTATGCCCATTTCAAGAAGCTGGATGTCAAGCTGACAATCATTGAAATGCAGCACTACAGCCTGCAAACCGCGCCCGGCTATGGCTGGCCGCAGCAACAGTTATGCTGGGTCAACCCCAGCCCCAATATTGCCACACTGAATGCTGTCAGAACCTACCCGGGAACCGTCATGCTGGAAGGCACAACACTCTCGGAAGGCAGAGGCACAACGCGCCCACTGGAACTGTTCGGCGCACCCGGCCTGGATATTCCACAACTGCTGTCAAACATGCAACAACTGGCTCCGCAGTGGTTACAGGGTGTACGCATTCGTGAAGCCTGGTTTGAACCCACCTTTCATAAACACCAGGGCAAGCTGTGTGCTGGCATCCAGTTACACACCGATTATCCTGATTACCAGCCGCAAGCTTTCAAGCCTTATCGCTTTATGGCACTGTTTCTAAAAGCCATACGCCAGCTCTATCCAGATTACTCCCTGTGGCGGGACTTTCCTTACGAATATGAGTTTGAGCGACTGGCATTTGATGTGATAAATGGCGGCGGCTACTTGCGGCAATGGATTGATACAGCAGAGGCTGATATAGCACAACTGGAAGCCAGATTAACCGCCGATGAGGAACAATGGCGGGAGCAAATACAGCCGTTTTTGCTCTATCTTTCGTAGCCTGGATGCAATCCGGGGAAAGTCACACGGCTGATGTTTTTCTACACCCTGTTCCCGCATTGCATGCAGGCTACGGTCTATACTTCGTTTAACAACACTCCTCACTATCGAGCAGCAGATCTGCCTGTTGATGGATCGCGGTATGGCTATCGAAGACGAAGCCCGAGCTAATAACGATCCCCGGCCGGCTGAAATGTCTTTGAAAAACGGTCGAGATCCTCGATATCGGCGGCTGGCAGCGCGAGTTCCATCGCGTCCCAATTCTTGCTCCAGGTAGTTCAACCAGCGTGTACCGGGTATCACTGCAACCTCCGGTTTACGTGACAACAACCACGCCAGCGACAGCTGCGCAGCAGTAACCGAATTTGCTGCCGCGACCTCCTGTATCTTGTCACTCAGCAGCCGGTTGTGCTGTATCGCCTCATCCTGGAAACGGGGATAACTCAATACCTTTCCACCACCTGTACACCCCTCGCACGCAGTGCGTCTATGCATCGCTGTTCGTTAATACGGTTTCGACCGGAAAAAAGTGGGTATGCTTGACCATTCTTGAGCACGATCTTGTAGAAAGGCTCCTCCTTGATGCTATTATTTGTGTAGTCGTCCGAGTCCGGAAGGAGCTCGTCGATCCTCTCTATCTCGTCAAGTCTGCATGAAAAGCTCTTCTCTCCTGTGCTTTTGGGAGTTTCGTAGAGGAAGTTCTTGTCATCTATGACGATGTACCACGCGCTTTTGTCTGCCATAAGCCGCATGGAGACTATAAACTCATAGAATCCAATGAGCATAAAGCACACGCCAAGCCATTTGACTACTTTTTGTAAGAAAGGTATCTCTATAGGGTTAAGCGGGGGAGAAGGATACACATACGCTACTGCTCCGATGACGGCAAACAGCAATGCAAAGAGCAGGTTGACATGACCGGCATGCGAGGCTTTTTGTGTATAGGTATAGCTCTCATAGGCGGATTGGGGGATGCGTTCGGTCAACTCAACTGTTTTGTCCATAATCTTTTGTGCTGCCTGCTTTGCATACTTGTAAATAAACCTCTGATAGATCGCTCGCACAAGCCACCCAGAAAACGCGCCCGCAAATGCTATAACGACTCCAAATCCCATCCAAAGTTTCTGCTCTCCGTTTCCAAAAAAGCAGGAGTAGAAAGCCGTACCGAGATAGCCCCCAACCACAAAGAGCAGCGCCTTTGCCAAGCTGTTTGTCATCGCGATATAAAAGGCAAGCAATGTTGGCAAGAATATGGCGATATAACTACTTACGGGAGTTCCGTATATCTCGGTAACTCTAAAGAGCTTGGTGATGACTAGCCAATAGAGCACCCCGACAATGATACCAGTGGTTAATGCAACAATGTGGTTTATCTTCTTTGTCATATAGTTACTTAACATTCGCACCCGCTTCTATCACGTAAAGTAGAACGCGCCATATGCTTTATCGTGGAAGCCTGGGATGAGAATTTCCGGGTCTATTAATCAGTTATTGGCAGAAAGCTTTGCCGATGAAAGTGGATACTCCCGTAGCCCGGATTCATTCCGGGGGAGTTGCATCGAAGCCAAGTCGTTACATTTATTTCACACTGATTAACTCAACATCAAAGATCAACGTCGCATTCGGTGGAATAACACCACCAGCACCGCGTTCACCATATGCCATCTCTGCCGGAATGATCAGTGTACGCTGCCCGCCTTCTTTCATGCCTGCGACACCCTCGTCCCAGCCCTTGATGACACGCCCGGCTCCGAGCGGAAATGAAAAGGGTTGTCCACGGTCATGTGAACTATCAAACTTTGTTCCATGATGGTCGGCACGATTGGCATCATAAAGCCAGCCGGTGTAATGCACAGTAACCGTTTGTCCTGCTTTGGCTTCTGCTCCCGTGCCAGGCCTGGTGTCTGTTTTTACCAGTGTAGCGGGCTGGCTGCTCTCTGCGGTGGCTTTTGCTGCTGTTTCCGCTGCCGCTTGCTTGTCTGAATTACCGGGGTTACAGGCTGTGAGCATAACAGCAAAAGATGCGGTGGCAGCAAATGCTGTCAGGTGCTTAATATTCATATAGAGATTTCCTTTTTGAAGTAATTTTACGCCTATATTTCAATATGATAGCAGGGAATATACTCAGAGCCTGGCAACTTCATACGTTGCTGTTTAACAAAGCTCTGCAGGAGTGTATCCATTCTCCGCATAATATCCTTGTCCCCTTTTAATTGAAACAAGCCATGCTTTTCAATTGCCTGGATACCTTCATTTTTGACATTACCATA
>JALVFC010000007.1 GCA_027030285.1 Thiotrichaceae bacterium
GGATTTCATGGAATACTTCCTCATCAAAGCGGCTGGCGATGTCATTGATTGCATCGCGAAATGCCTTCAACTGACTGGCTTGCAGAGTCAATCCGGCAGCCATGGCATGCCCACCAAATTTTGTCAGCAAGCCGGGGTTCTGGGTGGCTACCTCATCCAGCAGGTCGCGCATGTGAATACCAGGAATGGAACGAGCTGAGCCCTTGATTTCAGTGTTTTCCTGTGCACCATCAGCAGGAGCAAAGGCAATGACCGGGCGGTGATATTTTTCCTTGATGCGTGCTGCCAGGATTCCTACTACACCCTGATGCCAACTTTCGTGATACAGGCAGAAAACACGCGGTAGCTGCTTTTTGCTATCAAGCTCCAGCGCTTGCAATGCCTGCAAGGCTTCTGCCTTCATGGTATTTTCAATAGCTCTGCGTTCTTTATTAAGATCATCCAGTGCTACTGCCTTTTCTCTTGCTTCATCCAGTGATTCACTCAACAAGCACTCGATACCTAATGACATATCATCCAGGCGACCGGCAGCATTGAGCCTGGGACCACACACAAAGCCAAAATCAGCAGCAACTGCTCTACTGGCATTGCGGCCTGCCACTTCAAACAAGGCAAGGATTCCTGGTGAACACTGTCCTGCACGTACTCTTCGCAAACCCTGTTCCACCAGCACTCGGTTATTACGATCCAGTGGCACAACATCAGCGACAGTACCCAGTGCCACCAGATCCAGCAGGTTTAATAAATTGGGTGGTACTATACCCTGCCGTGAAAAGTAGTCAGTTTCCTGCAATCGCCGCTTGAGTGCCAGCATGACATAGAAAATCACACCTACCCCCGCCAGTGCTTTGGAGGGAAAATCATCACCTGGCAAATTGGGGTTTACAATCACATCGGCTTCTGGCAGATACTTGCCTGGCAAGTGGTGATCCGTCACCAGTACCTGAATACCTGCATCTTTGGCTGCTTTTACTCCCTCGATACTGGAGATACCATTATCCACGGTAATAATAAGACCAGGCGAAAACTGCCGCGCCTGAGCGACAATTTCTGCTGTCAGCCCGTAGCCATATTCAAAACGGTTAGGTACCAGATAATTCACGTTTCGGTGCCCCATCAAACGCAAGGCTTTATACGCAAGTGCAGTGGCTGTTGCGCCATCGGCATCAAAATCACCTACTATCAGCGTGACCGTTTGCTGCTTGATAGCATTCATTAGTAATTCTGCAGCCTGGTCAATATGTAGCAACGCGGAAACAGGATGCAATTGCTTTAGCGAGAACTCCAGATCTTTTGCGTTGACAATCCCCCTGGCAGCACAAATGCGTTGTAGCAATGGGCTTAAATCAGCACAAGATTCCAGTGCGACCTGTTGTGGGATGATTCGTGGTTGCAACTTCATCAATTCCTGCTCCTGGCTATGAGTTTGCGCTTCTTGGCAATCCTTTATACACTATAGCCTGTAAAGGGGCTTTTATTATTTCTGATTAAATTTCCCGGTTGGCTTGCGGAACTTCTCTTTTTCACAGTTCTCAACAAGCCGCCAATCTGGACATATCTAATATCGACCTGAAAGCTTCTGATTTCTAAATATAAACACAATGTAACTACTTGGTGTGATAAACAGCCCCCTGAGCAGTTACACAATAATAAACAAGGGCCAATATGCAACAAAAACAATCCGCTACAGGAACAAAAACACCTGCCGTTCAGGATACGCCAGAGCATCACAGGCGTAAATTTTTAAAAAAATTTGGAAAATATGCCGTTTCCACACCCGTTGTGACATTCACGCTGATGTCTACCTATTCATCGAAAGCCATTGCCAGTGTTCCACCTTTATAACTGAATAGCTAATCGTGAATGGCTGCCAATTACGAAATACCATTGCAAAACACTGCGGGTTACTACGCATACTCACTGGCTGATCAGTTGGTCTTGTTTAACAGCAACAATGCTTCCTTATGTGTGCTCAGTGAGTTTGCTGCCTGGCTTTTCCTCTCTCTGGATGCAGGCTATTCAGCTTCCTGCTTAAAGCAGGAGCTTATTGCAAAACAGGTGAACATTGAAGGGTTTGATGAGACATTGGATGAACTGACCCGACTATTGCAGTCAGATGCAGGCTCTACATCCTACAAAAATGAGTATACCGAACTGGTAACGCCCGCAAAGACCGACATGACAGACTTGCCGAGAGTATTTTCAGTATCATTACTGGGTAATACCTTTCATGTCTATACGCCTTGCACACGGCTGAAAAAATACTTCATGGATATTGCAGTGCCTGCTCACGCTGAAAGTGAGTCTGCAAAACCCCGGGGAGATTTTCATATCACGATTGAAGAATCAGGGGATGGCTATGAACTTCGTTGCAACACGGCACTCATCACTAAGATACCTGACTACTCCCATATCATGCCGATTCTTATGGATAACCTGCAAATCCTGGCTTATCAGTTTTCAGATTATTTGCTATCGGTTCATTCCGCCATGCTGGCATACCGTGGCAAGGGAATCATACTGCCTGGCATATCAGGCTCAGGCAAAAGCACACTGGCACTAAGCCTGCAACATAAAGGATATCGCTGTTTTTCAGATGAGATCGCCGTTATTTCTGCAACAGAAAAGCTCATGCCCCTTCCCCTGCCTGTCGCCATCAAATCAGGAAGCTGGAAAATAATACGCAACACATATCCGGAAATAGACACTCAACCCATTTGGTACAGACAGGACGGACGCCGCCTAAAATATATTTTTTTACCGGATCAAAAGACACATCCAGGCACTCGTTATACCGCAGTACCGCTGGAATATATCATTTTCCCATACTATAACGAGCAGGCAAAAGACTACGAACTGGTACAATGTAACAGCCTCGACACACTACACGCATTGACACAGGCGGGCTATCAAATCAAAGACAGCCTGACCAGACACAAGGTCGAGAAAATTCTCCAATTAGTCGCCAAAACCCCGGCATACCATCTATCCTATTCCTCGCTTGAGCAGGCACATCAAGCCATCAAAGAGATTACCTCGTGAAACCAGAACAACGACATAGCAAAACACAAATTGCTCCGGTGCTGCTATGCACCCTGCTTTCACCCTACAGTTCGGCAACGCAGATAAATCACTGTGTCGAGATCCTCAGTACAGATGAAGAACTGCTGGAACTCACCATCTCACTGACCAACCGTGCGTACCTTGCACCGGCGCTTTATCACCAACTCCGAGAACACAAACACTTGTCCCGTTTCGATGAGCAACTCATCGCATACCTGCGGGAAATGACCCACTTCATGCAACATCGGAACAGCTCACTCAAAGAACTGACCATGGAAGTGATTCAGATCAGCAATCACAACGGTATTGCCCCCCTACTAATCAAAGGTGCCAGTATCTTGTTTTCTGATATCTATCCAGATACTGGTATGCGCTTTATGTCAGACCTTGACATCTTGTACAAAAGAGATGATGCACTGAAAATATTTAACATCCTGAGAAAGCATGACTTTGATGTACCCAAGAGATATTTGACCACAAACGCACCAGATTATTATTCCACTGGATCAGCAGACACCCCGGTTACCCTGCCTCGATCACAACATTTGCTACCGCTGTATCGGGAAGGAGCCCCCTGTAGCATTGAAATACACCACAGACCCCTGGCGACATTTTTTGAGAACTTTATGGACTGCGACACAGCATTCTCATCAGCTGTCAAAATACCGGAACTGTCAGACAAACCATTAACCGCATACCGCATGTCGCCACTACATGAAATCCTGCATTGCTTTGTACACTCCGAACTGGCACATATGACGTATGCCTATCGTCTGTTCGATCTCAGGCACATGGATTATTTTGTCAGACTGGTTCACGCCCACCGTGAACAAATAAACTGGGAACAGATTCACTCAATTATGCGCAACGCCAACGCTGAAAAAACTTTCCAGCATTATCTATTCTCAGTGAACAAGCTGTTTGGTACGAATTTCCCTACCCTGATCAAAGCAAGCGGACAGAAGCCTTTCAATGCCCTGTACCAAAAAAGACTAAAATCCTGCTTTCCCGAGAACAGATTTATCTGGAAACTGGAAAAATTTAGCCTGGAAATACGCAACCTGCTCAGCAAAAGAAAAATGGCATCCCTATACGAGATTGATACTCCTTTGGCTTTAGCTAAAGCCAGAATATTGTATCTGCTTTTTTTATCAAAGAAATACTCAAACCCCACCAGACTCATCGCCCGAGTCAGGTACTCTTTTAGCTGATTCGACAGTTGTCCAGCTAACCCAACTGCGATTTGATCTTATCCGCTACCCGAAAGGCATTGGCATAGATAGTAAAAGTAGGCGTTACGCTGCCGCCATTGGGCATAAAACTGCCATCACTGACAAAGACATTATCCGTGCCATGTACTCGGCAGTCTGCATCCAGTGCGGATGTTTTTGGGTCGTGACCAAAACGCAAACCACCTGCAACCAGGTTGGGGGTCGGAGCACTCCAGGCATTACCCCAGACCTGCTGCGCTCCCATTGCTTTCATCACTTCCTTCCCTTTATCAACAATATACTGGCTCACTTTCATATCATGCGGATGAACACCTACCTTGACTCTGGCAACAGGTGTACCCCACTTGTCCTTTTCTTTTGTATCCAGGCTGACATAGCAATCATCGTTGGTCAGCCAGTCACAAAAGACTTCATATTTGAAATTTTTTGACTGGGTAAAGAGTGATTTCAAGCGTTGCTTTAAGGGGGTTCCCCACAGGAGTTTACCGTTCTCCCGTTTCAGCTCATTGGCATCCGAGGTGGGTGTGGGCGGATCAAATACGAAGTCTATGGTGCCGCCTTTGACAGGTCCTCCAAAGGCTTTTTTGTCATTAATGATATACCAGTCCTGTAATGCACGGTTAAAGAAAGGCCCGAGAATCTTAAAGTCTCTGACCTCCTGTTCAGTAAAGTGATCGAACTCAAAAACACCATGTCCGGTGCCACCTGAGCAGCAGTGCAGATTCTTGCCCAGTTGTTGGTATCGATTGCCAAGACCGTCGGGATGTTTTGGACCTGGTGAACTGAGAAGCAACCTGGCTGATTCAATCGAATAGCAGGCGATGACGATGATTTTGGCTCTTACCTCAACCGATTTTCCCTGCCTGTCATAATAATCCACCGAAGTGGCATTGCCTTTTTGATCGCTATTTACCCGATACACCTTGGCATGGGGGATTATCTTCAGCTTTCCGGTACTTAATGCCTGATCCAGCAACGCCGCACGTGAGCTTGCCTTGGCGCCAGAATGACAGCCATAACTGCCGCAATAACCAGAATATTCACAGCCGCGCCTGCCATTGAACGGTTTTGGCAGTATGCCTCTTGCCATTGGTAACGGATGCAAACCCATTTTTTTGCAGGCTTTGTCAAAGCGTGCCGCAATGGGATGTTCTGCTGTGGGCGGAAAGGGATAGTCTTTTGTTGAACGTGGCTCAAGATGTGGGTGCTTCACCACCTTGCCTGATACACCAATGATTTCTTCAACCTTGCGATAATAAGGTTCCAGATCATCATAGCTAATCGGCCAGTCCACGGTATTTGCCCCCTTGATCGGACCAAACGTAGAGACCAGTCGAAAATCAACGGGTTTTAATCGATGAAAATAGCCACTCATAAAGTTGGATGCACCACCAACAATATTCCCACCCCAGAACTGATCTGTGTTATAGCTGTTCCAGCCCTCTCCATCCGGTTCTTCCAGTACATGACGTTCATCCTTGAGCTGGGACTGAAACACATTATGCCGCGGGAGTTGCTCATCCTTGAAAAAGTCGTTTTCCTTATACCAGCCACCCTTTTCCAGAACACCAACGCGGTAACCCGCTTTGCTAAGTTCATAGGCAACAGACCCTGCCCCTGCGCCACTGCCAACAATACAGACATCAAATTCCAGTGTGGTCATCGTTATACCTTTACATAGTGACGAAAGTTACGCTGTGCAGTTGGTCGCGGGAAACCAGGCTGATGCTCCAGCC
>JALVFC010000008.1 GCA_027030285.1 Thiotrichaceae bacterium
GCGATAATCAGGGGTAGCGTGGGTTTGCCCTCCGCCAGATCGTCACCAATGTTTTTCCCAAGTTCCTCGGCGGATGCGCTGTAATCAAGGATATCATCCACTAACTGGAAAGCAGTTCCCAGGTGCATACCGTAACGTGCCAGGCATGCCTGATCTTCTTCGGACAATTCAGCCAGTACGGCACCAATCAGGCAGGCGGCCTCAAATAACTTGGCTGTTTTAGAGTAGATAACCTCCATATAACGCGCTTCAGTAGTGTCGGCATCATTGCAATTAAGCAGTTGTAATACCTCACCTTCGGCAATCGTATTGGTGGTATTTGCAAGAATTTCCATAATACGCATTCTGCCGACATCGACCATCATCTCAAATGAGCGCGAATACAGGAAATCACCGACCAGCACAGCCGCCTGATTGCCCCAGACATTGTTCGCAGTTTCTTTACCACGACGCAAGTCTGATTCATCAACCACATCATCATGCAACAGGGTAGCGGTATGAATAAACTCCACAATCGCTGCCACATCAACATGCTGATCACCCTGATAACCACAGGCACGAGCCACCAGTAAGGCAAGCAAGGGGCGTAAACGCTTGCCACCACTATTGATAATGTAGACACTTAACTGGTTAACGAGTACAACATCTGACTGTAATCTTCGCTGAATTAACGAATTTACAGCATCCATGTCTTTGGATACCAGTGTATAAATTGAATTAAAATCCATGAAAACAGAACTTGTTGAGGTTGATGGCATGCTAGGTAGATGCCTCGGTGCTGTCAAGTCATATAGCCATTGAAGCAAACAGATAATGGTACTTTTTTATGCCAAACTGGAAATCTGCCTTTATCGCAAATTCGTGTTTGACTCCTAGTGTTTTCGGTTCTACAATACCGCTCCCTTTTTATAGGGGTAATTATGGCGTGTATATGGTGTATAAAGCCTGCATAAGTTCTCACATGCCAATACCAGCGGTGTATGAATCACCTGTAAAAGCAGTATGCAACTGCAATAAACTCGAGAGAACACATATTTGGAGAATTAATCATGTACGCTGTTATTAAAACAGGTGGAAAACAATATCGCGTTACTGAAGGTGACGTGATTGAAATAGAGAAGCTGGCTGCTGATGAAGGCGAAGCGGTTGACTTTGACGAAGTTCTGATGGTTGGCGAAGGTGAAGATGTAAAAATCGGCACACCTTTCATTGAAGGCTGCAAAGTGACTGGCACAATCCAGGAACAGAAGCGCGGCAAGAAGGTTGAAATCATCAAATTCAAGCGTCGCAAGCACCACCAGAAACGCACCGGTCATCGTCAATATCTGACGAAAGTTGAAATTACGGGTATTTCTGCATAAGCATAAAATATATAAATGTAAGATATATAAATAAGGTTGAAAGATTAGATATGGCACATAAAAAAGCAGGCGGTAGTACCCGCAACGGTCGTGATTCGGTATCAAAGCGTCTTGGTGTAAAGCGTTTCGGTGGACAGGTTGTGAAAGCAGGCAATATTCTGGTTCGTCAGCGTGGTACACAATTTCATCCCGGAGAGAATGTAGGTTGTGGTAAAGACTATACTTTGTTTGCCAAGGCAGATGGTAAAGTAAAGTTTGAGATCAAAGGTGAGCGCAAGCGTAAATACATCAGTATCGTTCCTGTAGAAGTGGAAGCTGCTGCATAGAGTCAGCTAACAAGACAAGAACAGATCAAGACTTGATTAATAAGCCCCGCATTGTCGGGGCTTTTTTAATTCTTCGTTCTGTAATAGTCTAAGAGTCTGTCTCTTTTCGCAGTAATTCTCGGACAGGACTCAACTAGACGCCCCAAAGAGGGAATAATTCAGGAACCACAAGCGACTCAAGACGATGAAATTTGTTGATGAAGCCACCATAAAAGTAAAAGCCGGCGACGGAGGCAATGGCTGCGTCAGCTTTCGACGTGAAAAATATATCGAGTTTGGCGGCCCTGATGGCGGTGATGGCGGCGATGGCGGTAATGTCTATCTGATTGGTGATGAGAACCAGAGTACACTTGCCGACTTTCGTCATATTCGCCTGTTTGAAGCACAGCGAGGGAAAAACGGAGCCAGCCGTAATATGACAGGTGCCAGCGGTGAAGATATTGTCATTCCAGTTCCGGTGGGAACCATTGTTTATGATAATGAAACGGGTGAACAAATTGGTGACCTGACTCAGGGGCAAAAACTATTAGTTGCCAAAGGTGGTTTTCACGGGCTGGGAAACCTGCGTTATAAAAGCTCTGTGAATCGGGCACCCAGAGAATCAAAACCAGGCACTCCAGGTGAGATGCGCGAACTGCGACTGGAAATGAAAGTCCTTGCTGATGTCGGACTACTGGGGCTGCCTAATGCTGGAAAATCTACATTTATCAGTGCAGTATCTTCAGCTAAACCCAAAATAGCAGACTATCCGTTTACCACGCTTTACCCAAACCTGGGAGTGGTCTATGTGGGAACTCATAAAAGCTTTGTGATTGCCGATATTCCTGGTCTGGTTGAGGGGGCAGCCGAAGGCGCGGGTTTAGGTATCCAGTTTCTCAAGCACTTGTCACGCACCCGTTTATTGCTTCATATTGTGGATATCGACCCCAGTGATGCCAGCAGTCCTGCTGAATCTATACGCATTATTGAAAAAGAGCTTGAGAAATACAGTAAAGAGCTGGGTGAGAGAGAACGCTGGCTGGTAATAAATAAAATAGATTTACTACCCGATGATATGCAACAGGCTTTTTGCGATGAGCTAACCACTGAAATTAACTGGCAAGGGCGTGTTTTCCCTATCTCGGCTGTTACTGGTCAAGGTACAAAAGCACTTACCCAGCAAATTATGCAACATCTTGAGCAGACCGAAGGTAACTAGGCATGCGTCAGCACACCCTTGCCCATACGCGCCGCTGTATCGTAAAAATCGGTAGTGCGCTGCTTACCCGAAATGGCAAAGGACTGGACACTGATGCCATTAATGACTGGGCGAAACAGCTGGCACAGATTAAAAAACAGGGTATTGATGTAGTACTGGTTTCATCAGGTTCAGTCGCCGAAGGCATGAGCAGGATGGGGTGGCAGCAGCGCCCCAAAGCCCTGCATGAACTACAGGCGGCAGCGGCTATTGGTCAGGCAGGGCTCATTCAAACCTACCAGCAAAGCTTTAAAGCTTATCATTATCAAACTGCACAAATTCTGCTTACCCATGACGATATGAGCAATCGTCGTCGCTACTTAAATGCGCGCAGCACACTCAATACACTGCTAAAACTGGACACCATCCCGATTGTCAATGAAAACGATACTGTAGCGCTGGAGGAAATTCGCCTGGGTGACAATGACACATTAGCAGCCATGGTGGCGAATCTGGTTGATGCCGATCTGTTAATTATCCTCACCGATCAGGATGGCCTGTATAACAAGGATCCGCGTCACGCCAGGGATGCCAGCCTGATTAGCCAGGATTCAGCACTCAATCCTGATCTGCTGGAATTTGCCGGTTCTGCCGGGACTATTGTTGGCACGGGAGGAATGTACACCAAGGTACAGGCTGCACGCACTGCGGCACGCTCCGGCTGTGCGACAGTGATTGCATCAGGTAGTATCGAAAATGTGCTTACCCGTATTCTTGCTGGCGAAGGTTTGGGTACCCTGCTTACAGCTGACTGTGAACCACTCACGGCGCGCAAGCAATGGATTTCTCACCAGAACAATGTTACTGGCACATTGACGATTGATGATGGTGCGCAAATAGCCATGTTGCAACAGGGACGCAGCCTGTTACCTGTCGGAGTTCGCAATGTGGCAGGAGCATTTAAACGCGGTGATATAGTCAATTGTGTCAATGCTCAGGGACAGCTTCTTGCCAAAGGTGTCGTGAATTATTCTGCTCAGGAATGCAAAAAAATACAGGGACTTTCCAGTAATAAAATCATCCAGGAACTGGGTTATATTGATGAAGAAGAGCTTATTCATCGAGATAACCTGGTGATTATGCTCTGAACAGAGGGGCGGTATTTAATCTTTTTGGACGTGTAACTAAGGCACTGCCTTGTTGTATTGAACGACCTGTAGTTCACCCTCGGGAATATTCTGTTACAATCCCCCTTGGTTGCCAGATTGACTACCCCATAAGGAAATAAAATGAAAAGCCAATTTCTTCTTGCCGTTGGACTATTTTCCCTTTTTGTGCTTGCTTCCTGTACCCATACGCAAACCCAGAATATACCTGAAGCTGAGCCTTTGCCTGTTCCTGAAGCAGAGCCAGGTGTCAAACCAAGCAAAAATATTCCTTATCCGGAAGGGGTTCAGCGTCCAAAATTATCAGAACGTGAGCTACAGTTAATAAGCAATCATATTTATTATAATGAAACTTCTGGCAAACCAGAAAACCTGATGAAGTGGAATGAGAATGAACAGTTTGTTTCATTGGGTATTGGGCACTTTATCTGGTATCCCGCTGGTATACCGCAGCGTTTTGATCAAACCTTTCCGGATTTAATTATCTATTTACAGGATCATGGTGTCAGGCTACCTCCCTGGCTTATCAATGCCCAGAGAACAGGTGCGCCCTGGCCAAACAAGCAGGCATTTATCCAGTCGCAAAACGATCCTGAGGTACGTGAATTAAAGAGATTATTACTGGATACCAAAGAGTTGCAAACCCTGTTTTTCTTTGACCGTATCCATGAGACTATTCCATCCATTGTAAACCAGGCTCCTGCCAATAAGCGCCAGCTCATTATTAATAACTACAATGCGGTAGCGCATACTCAGGGTGGCTGGTATCCACTGATTGACTATATTAATTTCAAAGGAACCGGACTTAAGCCTACTGAGAGATATAATGGGCAAGGCTGGGGGTTGTCACAGGTATTGCAGGAAATGCGTCCGGTTCAGGCAGGGCCTCAGGCGATTCAGGAGTTCTCCAGAGCAGCGCTAGCTGTGCTGCAACGTCGTCTGGATAATTCACCGCCCCAGAATAAGGAATACCACTGGCTGCCAGGCTGGAAAAACAGGATTAACACCTATACCCAGCCACTATAAGCCTCTTGTCAGTACAGATTTACCAGGGGATTTCGGTGCCGTCAATATCCAGGAACTTACCACTGTCGCTCATGCTGGCTCGTTGAATCAGTTTGAGCAGCATGGTAGAGGCCTGCTCTACGGATAATTCACCCTGTGGTCCTCCCATATCTGTTCTAACCCAGCCAGGGTGTAGCACCATAACAATGATGTCACGATACTTCAGGTCATGTGCGGCACTCACTGTGACTGCGTTTAAAGCTGCTTTGGTAGCCCGGTACGCATAGCTGCCGCCAGAGTTATTATCAGTCATACTACCCATTTTGCTGCTTAGATTGGCAATGATTTTCATTTTGGAGTCAGCCACATTGTCTACAAAGCACTCCATCATCTTCATGGGTGCGAGCAGGTTTACTGCGACAGCCTCTTCCCAGGTATCTTCATCACAGTGACCAAACTGAGAAGCTTTTTTAGCATGGACTCCAGCGTTATTTACTAACACATCAATGGGAGAGTTCCCAAGTGCGGCTTGCAGACTCTCAAGCTGTTCGCTGTTGCGCACATCAAGTGGATAGACAGATAGCTGAGATGTATATTTTTTATCATGTTGCAGTGCGAGCAAGTGTCTGGATTTTTCTGGTTGGCGGCAGGTAGCATGGACTGTCCAGCCTTGCGATAAACATTCACGGCAAAGCCCCAGACCAATACCTCTATTGGCACCGGTAATCAGAATACTGGGCATGTTTTCACCTCTTTATTTATTCTCACTTATGTCTATGTTATCAAGTTCTTTGGTGACAGTTTCCTCTAGTTGTTCTTCTGCTTGCTGAATAAAGCTATCCAGATCAACTGTAGGCTCGAGCCTTATATCCCAGGGGCTGAGGGTCTTATTATAGTTGGGCAGGGGGGAAAAGTCAGAATGCATCATCTCCTTGAGAAAATCTTCCTCAAGATA
>JALVFC010000009.1 GCA_027030285.1 Thiotrichaceae bacterium
GCTAATTCAGAACGAAGCACAGCCAGTTTTTCTGCATACTCCAGTGCCGCCTGAGGATCATGTATAGAACAGGGGCCTACAACTACCAGCAAACGATCGTCCTCACCATGTAGAATCTTGTGAATCGCTGCGCGTGCATCCAGAACCGTTGTAGCTGCATCCTTAGTTAGTGGCAGTGAGGCAATCAAATCCACTGGCGTAATGACTTCCTGCATGCTGACAATACGCAAATTATCTGTTTTTTCCATGAAATTTTCCGTGTTTGTTACAACTTCAAATGAGAACCGCACCAACTCAAGTCGTAACAGCCGACTCAATATGCCGCAACATAGACTTGATCACCTCATGCCGTGTCTTCATACTCGCTTTATTCACCACCAGCCGTGAACTGACATCAAACATATGCTGCAATGGCACCAGCCCATTGGCTTTTAAGGTGCCACCTGTATCCACAACATCTACAATACAATCCGCGAGTCCAACAAGGGGAGCCAGTTCCATAGAACCGTAAAGCTTGATAATTTCGGCCTGTTGACCCTGTGCTGCAAAATAAGCCCTGGCACAGTTCACAAACTTGGTAGCCACATGCACCGTGCCTTTTGGCAAAGGCCTGTCGGCAAAACCAGCGACCATCAGCTTGCATTTGGCAATATGCAGATCCAGCAATTCATACAGACCTTCACCACCATGCTCCATCAGTACGTCCTTGCCTGTCACCCCCAGATCCGCCGCACCATATTGCACATAGGTTGGCACATCCGTCGCCCGGATAATGACAATTTTCACATCATCCCGTGTGGTATCCAGAATCAGCTTACGACTGGTTTCCGGATCATCAAGAGGTTCAATTCCAGCTGCTTTCAATAGCGGAATCGTCTCCTTGAAAATTCTTCCCTTGGATAAGGCAATAGTGATGGTATCGTGAGCTTGCTCACTCATGAGGCTATTCCTGGTCATTTGTTAGTCATTGACTCGCTCTATTTGTGCACCCAGCTTTTGCAGGCGCACTTCAATTTTTTCGTAACCGCGATCTGTGTGGTAAATACGGTCAACGGTGGTCTTCCCCTTGGCAGCCAGACCTGCCAGTATCAGGCTGGCAGAGGCTCTTAAATCCGTTGCCATCACGGGTGCACCATACAGATCAGGCATGCCAGCAACAATCGCTGTATTGCCTTCCAGACGAATATTTGCGCCCATACGCATTAATTCGGCAACATGCATCATGCGGTTCTCAAAAATGGTTTCGACTATTACCCCAATACCCTGTGAAAAAGCATTCATTGCCATAAACTGAGCCTGCATATCGGTTGGAAAACCAGGGTGAGGATCCGTCGTAATATCCACTGCCTTGAGTGTTCTGCCCCGCATATCCACCTCAATCCAGTCCTCACCAGTTTGCACCGCTGCCCCTGCTTCACGGAATTTCTGTAGTACAGAATCCAGTGTCTCAGGCGCCGCGTTCAGAGTTTTAACGCGACCATTCGTGATAGCTGCTGCTGCCAGAAAAGTGCCGGTTTCAATACGATCCGGTAGTACGGTGTATTCCACTCCCTTGAGCCGTTCAACACCCTGCACAACAATCGTGGGTGTACCTGCACCGATAATATTGGCTCCCATTTCATTCAGGCAATTCGCCAGGTCAACCACCTCAGGCTCACAGGCAGCATGTTCCAGAATGGTAGTGCCTTCTGCCAGCACTGCCGCCATTAACAGGTTTTCGGTACCCGTTACAGTCACCTTGTCCATGACGATGCGTGCACCCTGCAAACGCTCCACCTTTGCACGGATAAAACCTTCATGCACCGTAATCTGCGCGCCCATTGCCTCAAGTCCTGAGAGGTGAATATTGACCGGACGAGAACCAATGGCACACCCGCCTGGCAAGGAAACTTCAGCCTCACCGTAGCGCGCCAGTGTCGGCCCCAATACTAATATTGAAGCACGCATGGTTTTCACCAAATCGTAAGGTGCAACATATGATGAGATGGTGGCAGTGTTAGTCGTGATATTGTAATCATCATCCACACTTACCGTAACACCCATGCCCTCAAGCAAGCGAATGGTAGTATTGACATCACGCAGTCTGGGCACGTTTTTTATTGTCATCTCGCCATCGGCCAGCAGAGTGGCTGCCAGCAAGGGCAGAACCGCATTCTTGGCTCCCGAGATAAGCACTTCACCGTCTAGCGGAATGCCACCTTCAATAATTAATTTTTGCATAATTTGCTTGCTTGATTAAATTTGAGAAATAGCGGGGCATGATAACGAAAAAAACCCTGTAGGGGCAACCTTCGTAATTGCCCCGATTGGCAACGCGGATGACCATAGGTTTTTTTCGGATTACAGTATCAAGGTTACCCTTACCGGTATTTTTTTAATTTGTTAATCAAAGGCATTATGCGACGAAATTCTTTTTTGATTTTTTCATGGGCTTCGGCATCTTCCTTATGTCTCTGTGCCATTTCTTCGTAGGCTTCTGCGTTGTGCTCTGTAATAACATTTATCACTGGGTTATCAGGGTCTTGCTCAGAACGAGCAATGTCTTTTTCATGTACCTGATCAATATAATCATGCGTGTTAATCATCCTGGCATGTGACTGTAGTTGCTCAATGCGCTGCTGAACCTCTTCTTTCACTTTATCCAGGTCCTGGATAGCCTGCTCATATTCTCTGCTCCAGGTGTTAATTTCAGTTTGCCACATCTGATGATCACTATGCCATTGCTGGTGATCCTTATGCTCACGTTGATGTAAGTCTTTGGTTAGTTCATCTCTGCGCTGCTGTAATTCTTTTCTGAAATCCGCAAGCGCTACCGTGGTATTGTCAGCCACATCACTGAGTATTTTCCAGGTTGCATCGGTCAGGTATTTTGAACCAAGCTGCCATTTCTGTTTAAACGAATCCTTTGCCTCTTCTACAGTCTCACCCAAAGAATTTAGATCCTGGAATACCTCGTCACTAATCTTGTTGGCTTCCTCTCGCCCCAACTCCCCCAGCTCGGCGATTTTTTCTTCAGCAATCAGGAAAGCTTCTTTAAGGTTTTTACCTTCCTTTTCTACCAGATCCTCAACTATTTTAAGAATGGACTGATAGCTGCTTTCAACTTTTTTTGATTCTGTATCATCATTGCGCATTGTTGACTCCCTAAATGGCTTGTAGATGGGCTACCTAAAGTAAAGCACTGATTTAGAGAATTAACCAGTATTATTCATTAGTTTGTGATACGCCTTTAGCCAACTTCTTCCACTGCTGATAATTCATCAATTGGCCAGCGAGGACATGGCTTGATAACAGGTGCTTCTGCAGCCCCTGCTAACAGGCGCATGGCACCAGCATAGGCAATCATTGCACCATTATCGGTGCAAAACTCAAGCCGGGGGAAGCTGACCTTTGCATCCAGAGCCGCCAGCTTGTTGCGTAACTGTTTATTTGCACCCACACCACCTGCTATGACAAGAGTGTTACAGTTTGATTGCTGCAGGGCACGTTTACACTTGATAAACAGGGTATCCACAACTGCATCCTGAAAAGCCCTGGCTATATTCGCCTTGTCCTGATCGGTTTGTGCTGATTTCTGCCAGGTAGTCAGAGTGAAGGTTTTCAGACCACTAAAGCTAAAATCCAGACCAGGACGGTCTGTCATGGGGCGTGGGAAGGTATAAACACCCGACTCTCCCTTTTCTGCCAAAGCTGCCAGTACCGGGCCTCCGGGATAGCCTAAATCCAGTAGCTTGGCAGTTTTATCAAAAGCCTCCCCTGCGGCATCATCAAGCGATTCACCGAGAATCTGATAGTTGCCCAGAGATTTCACTTCTACCAACATGGTATGACCACCAGATACCAGCAGGGCAATAAAGGGGGGAGTGGGCTGTGGATCTTCCAGCATGGGTGCCAGCAGGTGTCCTTCCATATGATGCACGCCAACAGCGGGTATATTTAGCCCTAGCGCCAGAGATCGACCAATACTGGCACCTACCAGCAATGCTCCTATCAAACCAGGGCCAGCGGTATAGGCAATACCATCAAGATCCGACAGTTGCAGATTTTGACTGGCAAGCAATTCTTTAATCAACGGGGTGATTTTTTTTATATGATCACGCGATGCCAGCTCAGGCACGACACCACCGTATTCTGCGTGCAATTCAATCTGACTATAGAGTGAATGTGCTAACAGACCTTTATCTGTGTCGTACAGGGCAACGCCTGACTCATCACAGGAAGATTCGATTCCCAGAACCAACATAGTTTATTCCGTTATTAGGGTCACCATACTCCATAAACTCCATACGGGCTACGGAAGGCTTATATGGGTGACGGGTCAAGTATTTGGTTAATGAAACAGTATGCTATAGTATTTTGCGCTTTTTTGCTGATTATTCGCTATCTTGTGATGACAATAACCTGATTACTTTTTGTAACTACTTATTAACTGCTAATGAAACCAACAGAAAAACTTTCACAATTTACTCAGTCCCTAGGTTTTCGCAGTCTGGTCATTGCCATACTCACCCTGATCATGTTGATTCCACTGCTCTTCGTGAACGATACGATTAGAGAGCGCAGTAACCGCTACCATGGTGTACTTAGTGAAATCGCCAATACCTGGGGCAAGCAACAAACAATAACAGGCCCCGTTCTGGTCGTACCTTATGTAAAACACCTGGTCACTATTAATACGATTACGGACAACAAAGGCGAAAGCAAAACAATCAGCAAGGATGTATTTAACGACAAGAGCATGATTATATTGCCTCAGGAGCTGGATATATCCGGCGAAATGCAGGAAAACTATCGCAAACGGGGTATCTATCACTCTCTGGTTTACTCCGCAGACCTCACTTTGCAGGGACACTTTAATATCGAAGCCCTGCTTGAAGCCTGTAGCAGTCAGTGCTCAATTAACTGGGATAAAGCCTGGCTAGCTGTTGGCTTAAATGACACCAAAGCCATTACCGAAGCCTCGCATATGAACTGGGATGGTGCCAGTATCAGCATTAGCCCGGGCAGTAAAATTCCCTCATTGATACATAATGGCTTTCATGCCCAACTGAATGGTGCAGCTCCAAAAACACCACTGCCAACATTTAGAATGCATCTCACTGTGAATGGTAGCAAGGGAATACGTTTCGCACCGCTTGGTGAGGTAACCACAGCGAAAATTACTTCTTCGTGGCCACATCCCAGCTTTCAGGGAGAAGTCCCACCCAAAGAGCAAGAGATAACAAGTGATGGCTTTAGCGCAAAATGGCAAATCCCCAATCTGGCAAGAAATTACCCTCAGCACTGGAATATGGCAGAAAAAAATACTGATCCGCAGAGACTACTAAGTCCGTCATACGACCTGTATCGCTTTACCACAGGCGTGGATTTATTTGAACCCGTCTCCCTGTACTCAAAAATATCCAGAGCAAGCAAATACGGCATCCTGTTTATTGCACTCACCTATATCACCTTTCTTATCTTCGAGCTGACGGTGCGTACAAAACCCCATTTTGTGCAATATATTCTGATTGGGTTGGCGCTTAGCCTGTTTTACCTGTTACTGGTTTCGCTGGCTGAACATATCGCTTTCCTGTATGCCTACCTGGTCGCAGCAGGCGTTACCGTGCTACTGATCACACTCTACACCTCAGCGGTTCTGGAGAAAAAATCGCGTGCCCTGTGGGTGGGCTTGTTACTGACGGGCTTGTATGGTGTGCTGTATACGTTGCTGCACATGGAAGACTATGCACTACTGGCTGGCTCTGCCCTGTTGCTGGTAGTGCTTAGTGTATTGATGTATGTGACGCGACGGATTACATAAGCGGATTACATAGATAACTGCTGTACCACAGCTTTCGTCTCTTTTAACTCCGTACTATAAGAGGACGTGCGGCTTTAGCCGCGCAAGAGCACAGCCTCGGGCGGGCGCACTGATGGCGCATCTGGCGCGACTAAAGTCGCACGTCCTGTATTAACATTGA
>JALVFC010000010.1 GCA_027030285.1 Thiotrichaceae bacterium
CCTACATCCGTGTAGGCGACGCAGAAATCGGGCAACACGAGTACAAGCTGAGTAGTTACGAAAAATGCAGCGTAAAATCATCCATATAGACATGGACAGCTTTTATGCTTCCGTGGAAATCAGGGAAAATCCGTCATTACGCGGCAAAGCCATTGCTGTAGGTGGCTCTGCACAGTCGCGCGGGGTAGTGGCAACTTGCTCCTACGAGGCACGTAAATACGGCGTACACTCCGCCATGCCAGTTGCACGTGCATTAAAGAAGTGTCCAAATCTCATTCTGTTACCTGTAAGGATGGATCTGTACAAGCAGATTTCCCATGAAATTCGACAAATTTTCCACAACTATACCGACCTTGTTGAACCACTATCACTAGATGAGGCTTATCTGGATGTAACAGATGTACAGCTCTACCGCAATAGCGCCACACGTATTGCTGAACGTATCCGCAAAGATATTTTTGCATCGCAACAGTTGACCGCCTCTGCGGGTATTGCACCCAACAAGTTTCTTGCCAAGGTTGCCAGTGACTGGAACAAACCGGACGGACAGAAAGTCATTACTCCAGAGGATGTTGCAACCTTTGTATACGAGCTGCCTGTAAAGCTGATTTCCGGCGTAGGCAAAGTAACCGCCAGACGCATGCACGAGTTGAATTTGCGAACCTGCGGTGACTTGCAACAATTCGGGGAAGAAAAGCTGGTACAGTATTTCGGAAAGTTTGGTCATAGTCTGTATAACTATAGTCGAGGTATTGATCACCGGCAGGTTCAAACACACCGCATCAGAAAATCATTGAGTGTGGAAGATACTTTTCCAAAAGATTTACCTGACCTGCAGGCGTGCCTACAACAACTACCAATTATCTATAAAGAACTGCAAAGACGGCTAACAAAAGCAAAGCAACGACAAAAACTCGTTATTAAAACCTTGTTTGTAAAAATACGTTTCAATGACTTTGTCACCACCACATTACAACAGTCAGGCACACAACCCGAGCTAAGTAGCTATATCACTCTTTGTGAACAAGCCTGGCAAAGAGGCAGACGTCCAGTTAGGCTAATTGGCATTGGCTTGCAATTTAACCCACCAGATATACCTGTTCAGCTCCCTTTATTTGAAGATTAATTTCTCCTGATTATAAGTTTATGACAGACTCAGGCAGATAAATCGTTATAATCCCGGCAAGATCCAGGAGGATAAAAACTTTCATGTATGATGTACTGATTATAGGCAGTGGCGCTGCTGGCCTAACACTGGCTTTAAGTCTGCCAAAAAACATGCAAGTCGCCGTACTTAGCAAACAGGAACTCAGCGAAGGTAGCACCCTCTATGCACAAGGTGGTATTTCTGCTGTGCTGGACAAGGCTGACTCCATTGAATCACATATACAGGATACGCTGGATGCAGGCGCTGGTCTTTGCCATGAGGAAACGGTGCGTTATGTTGTTGAAAACGGGCCAGCAGCCATCAACTGGTTGGACGAAATGGGCGTTCCATTTACCCGCGAAAAAGAAGAGGATGGCAGTAGTCACCTGCATCTTACCCGCGAAGGTGGACATAGCCATCGCCGTGTTGCCCATGCCGCCGATGCCAGTGGTCACGCCATTGAAACGACATTACTGAATCGTGCGAAAAATAGAGCCAATATTACCTTGTTTGAACATCATATCGCGATTGACTTTATTACAACACGCCGCCTGGGGGCTGCAGAAAACCGTTGCCTGGGGGCTTATGTACTGGATCGACAGCAACAGACTGTAAAAACATTTCGTGCCACCTACAGCGTAATTGCCTCTGGTGGCAGCAGCAAGGTCTACCTGTATACAAGCAACCCGGATGGCTCTAGCGGTGACGGTATTGCCATGGGCTGGCGTGTCGGTTGTCGCGTTGCCAATATGGAATTCATGCAATTCCATCCCACCTGCCTGTATCACCCACATGCCAAATCTAGCCTGATTACCGAAGCCGTGCGTGGTGAAGGCGGTAAACTGCGCCTACCGGATGGTCGCCGCTTTATGCCGGAATATGATAAACGTGCAGAGCTGGCGCCTCGTGATATCGTCGCCAGAGCCATCGATAATGAAATGAAAAAACGCGGGATTGATTGTGTCTACCTGGATATCAGCCACAAACCCAAAGACTTTATTCTTGAGCACTTCCCCAATGTCTATCAAAACTGTCAGAAGTTTGGCTACGATATGGCAACCGAGCCCGTGCCAGTGGTACCTGCTGCGCACTATACTTCTGGTGGAATTATGACCGACCTGAATGGACATACAGATGTAGATCATCTCTACTGTATCGGCGAGGCAGCGTTCACCGGACTGCACGGAGCAAATCGCATGGCAAGCAATTCCCTGCTGGAATGTATCGTCTTTGGTCATGCCGTCAGCAAGGACATTATCAAACGCAAGCAACAGGCACAGCCTGATATCATCATCCCTGACTGGGATGAAAGTCGCGTCACCGACTCCGATGAGCGTGTCGTCATTAATCATAACTGGGATGAAGTACGGCGCTTTATGTGGGATTACGTAGGAATAGTCAGAACAACAAAACGCCTGGAACGAGCCCGTAATCGTATGCGGTTGCTGCTTTCGGAAATCGACGAGTACTATGCCAACTTCCGGGTCACCGGCGATTTAATTGAATTGCGCAACCTTTCACTGGTCGCTGATCTGATTATCCAGTCAGCTCTGCAACGCAAAGAAAGTCGTGGCTTGCACTACACGTTAGACTATCCGGAAACCAACCCTGAACTAGACAATGTGGACTCCATTTTGGATCCGATTCGTTTCTGACTACTCATCAGCACAAAGAAATGCAAAGCCCTGATATGACGTCCAACCTGCTACACAACCCGGTATAGTAATACTGCAATGATTCCAGGAGTCTGACGAACCTGACCATTTAAACGAAAACAGAATTGAACTGCTATTGTGCAAAGACAGTATTTTGAACACATCCTGACAAGAAGTTTAATGGGTGTGACAAAAACCAGAAAGTTTTATCCAGCTTATCAGATAAATTCATACGTCCATATGTTGTTTAGATTGAATATGCATCTCAATTTGCTAGCTTGTCATTGACATAGGTGAGAAGTCTTTACAATAGTGCATGCTAAAAAGTTGTTCAGGAACAACCTATAAGATTGTCCTAAACTAACTGAGGCACTAAGCGGAAAGTGAGGAAAGCGTTGCGCGTTGCGTGACGATCATATCAATATGTTAAGTTAATAAGTATAAGTATAAGTAATAAGTAGTTAAAGTTTGAGCGAAAAATGAAAATGGAATTTATATCAGCTGGAACTTCCTGCATATCATATGGAGATATGCGTGAAGAAGCAGTTCCAGAAATCAGAATGGCCCAGTCAATCGAAAAGATGCAAATCATCTTAAATCGGCATCTGGCAGGGAAATATGCCCATCCGGTCACAGTTCACTCCATCAGACTCGTAGAGCAGCAGAGAGGGCAGTTCTACCAGCTGGAGTACGACATATCTGTTGGTACTGGAAGACATACACTAGTTGGTGAGATCTACCCACAATATATACCCAAAAATCGTTACTATATAACCCAACAGATATATCAACAGTTTAAATCTTATGCAGATGGCAAGTTCTCTATACCCAAACCTGTCTGCATTATCCCTGAATTAAAGATGGCGCTCCGGGAAAAGGTAAAGACTTCCACAGTCATCCCTAATCTGATCAAACTGCACGATAAACAACTTGCAAAAAATATTTCACGGATGGTAAACACCTTACATCAATCTGATGTTATGGTTGCGCGTTTTCAGGGACATGAATATATCCGAAAAACACTGCAACAACTTACCACGACCGCACGTGTTTACCACCCCCCCCTTTACAACCTGATTAATAACATAGTAAAAAAAACCAATAAACTGGTTTACAACTTGCCCAACCATAATCTTACATTAATACATAGTAGCCTCACACTTGAGCAAATAAGCAGTCGACAGGACACACTTTATTTATCTGGCACAGAACAATGCACCATGGGGGATCCATGTATGGATATTGGCAGCTTGATTGCAGACATTCAGATTCAGAGCTTCAGTGAGAATGGAGACTGGAACTCATCAGCAAAAGTTGAACGTGAGTTACTGGAAGAATATCTACATCTTAACCCTGGTTATAAATGCGAAACCCTGCACTGCTACAACTTGCTTGGGCTAATTCAACAGGCAGGTAAAGCCATCATCAATAGCAATAACATTTCTCTGGCTGACGCAATTTTCAAGCAATGTGAAAAACGGCTGACTTACTATCGCTCAGAGACCTATGATGAGGCCATGAGCCGTTCCTTGAATAGTCTTTATTAAACATTCCCACTATTAAATCCATTTCAATTTTTTTAACAAGGAAGTTACAAAGATGACAGGGAGATATGATGAGTACTTGTACCAATATTATGAACAAAACTGTGCAAAAAAACTGGGATGAAGTACTGCAACAATATACGATTCCCCCAGTGGAAGTCACACTGAGCACATCTTCTCAACCTTTAACATCTTCACGACCATTCAGAAAACCACTGATTTTATTCAGCACCAGTTTCAGTCTGATTTGCCTTTCACTAGTAGCCACGAAGCAACTTGATCAACCATTACTCCAGCTACTACCAGAGCTACCAAAACAAACAACACTTGTATCAAGCCCCCCACTTACTCACACCGACACTGCAATACCTCGACCTCGTTATGAAATAATTACCAAACCATTAGAGTTGCCTAAATTAGCTCCCACCAGATACTCTATCGACAGGAAAACAGTGAAGTTATCAACATGGGTAGATAACTGGGAAACTCACATAGTACCAGGATCCAGCAAATATGAAGAGTTTATGAGGGATGTTATAGGAGCGGATTTGCTGAACAAATTAAACAACAATAAAGAGATTTCCACACAAATACAGCATATTCCAGCGAAAAGCATACTCAGAATACAAAGAGTCAAAAAGGTCATCAAACAGCTGATTATCTATCAACCGAAAAGCAACAAAAGCTACCTTATTAGCTTGCAACACAATGAATACAAGGGGCAATCCGTTGCAAAACTTATCGAACCCCATCAGCAACGTATGCTAATTAGCATTGACCATTCCTTTCGTTATGATGCCAACAGACGAAAACTCCCTCCTCAAATCATCCAGCAATTATTCCAGATTTTTAAGCGAGACATCCACTTAATGCATGACCTGCACAAGGGAGACCAGGTCACTGTGGTTTACGAAACGTATTATCACCAAACCAGTGATATAGCCAGCGGTGAGGTTCTGGCAGCCGAGGTGATTCAGAATAAACGTAGCCACCGGGCAATTCGTTATGTCAGCAAATCAGGAGAAATCGGCTACTATAATCCACAGGGGTATGATCTGAAACTTGCCTTCATGCGCCACCCCATAAAACACTACAAACGTATTAGCTCTCGCTTTGGTGTACGTATGCACCCAATTAAAAAACGCTTGATCAAACATCTTGGCACCGATTACGCAGCATCTACTGGTGCACCTGTGATCGCCACTGCTACCGGTATTGTGCAACATGTTGGCAGAAAAGGTGGATATGGCAAGGCTGTTATTATTCGGCACCAAGGTGGCTACCAAACACTTTATGGGCATTTAAGCCGTTTTGCCAAGCACCTGCATGCAGGCAAAAAAATCTACCAGGGCGATATTATCGCCTATGTTGGATCTACGGGGCGCTCCACTGGCCCCCATTTACACTATGAATTTCGTATCAATGGCAAACCCTACAACTCGCTGACTGTAAAGTTACCACATTCACGGAGCCTGCCAGATAATGAAATTCAAATATTCAGACATTACAGTATTTTAATGAACAGACAATTAAACATCTTGCAGCGTTTGGCAAAATCAAAAATTAAAATAGACGATAATACAGGAGGTTAGAACAATACTGTGTCGCTCTGATATT
>JALVFC010000011.1 GCA_027030285.1 Thiotrichaceae bacterium
AAGGAACGGTTAGAGTTTTGTATGGCAATATCAATTACCACTTTTTCACCCGATCGCAGGGCTGGTTGTGCTAGCTCAATCAACTGATTATCCAGCGCCTTATCAAGCCCATGATCCTGCTCTTCAGAGCAATAGATGCCCACATTGGCATCAGCTTCCGGCTTATACAGTATGCTGGAATAATCAAGACCCTGAGCTTTCCAGTGATTAATTGCCTTGCGCATATTCAGGCGGTCCGACTGACCCACCATTTCATTGAAAGTACGGAAACCCAGTTTAGCCATTAATTGTCTCACTTCCTCTGCAACAAAGAAGAAGTAGTTAATAACATGCTCCGGCTTACCCATGAATTTTTTGCGCAAATCAGGATCCTGTGTGGCCACCCCTACCGGACAGGTATTGAGGTGACATTTACGCATCATAATGCAGCCTTCTGCAATGAGTGGTGCAGTTGCAAAACCCACCTCATCAGCACCTAGCAAGGCGGCAATCACAACATCACGACCTGTGCGCATACCGCCGTCAGCCTGTACACAAATCCGGCTACGCAGTTTGTTTAACACTAGTGTTTGATGTGTTTCTGCCAGTCCTAGCTCCCATGAAGAACCCGCATGTTTGATAGATGTCAATGGTGATGCACCCGTACCACCATCATAACCAGAGATAGTGACATGATCAGCATGTGCCTTGGAAACACCAGCAGCAACCGTGCCAACCCCAACTTCAGAGACCAGCTTGACCGATATACGCGACTTTGGATTGACGTTTTTCAGGTCATGGATCAACTGCGCCAGGTCTTCAATTGAATAAATATCATGGTGTGGCGGTGGTGAGATCAGCCCTACACCTGGAGTAGAATGGCGCACCCGCCCTATTCTAGCATCGACCTTATGACCGGGTAATTGCCCACCCTCACCTGGCTTGGCGCCCTGTGCCATTTTGATCTGAATATCATCGGCGTTCACCAGATACTCTGTAGTGACACCAAAACGCCCAGATGCAACCTGCTTTATTGCCGAGCGTTCCGGATTTGGCGAGCCATCTGGTAGCGGATTAAAGCGCTCTGGCTCTTCGCCGCCCTCTCCTGTATTGGATTTTCCACCAATAGTATTCATGGCAATTGCCAGGGTGGAGTGAGCCTCGTAGGAAATACTGCCAAATGACATGGCGCCTGTGGCAAAGCGTTTCACAATTTCACTGGCAGGTTCAACTTCCTCCAGAGGAATCTCGGAGTCAGCCCAGTTAAATTCCATTAAACCACGGAAATTTAACAGTGCTTTATTCTGTTCATTGATGATGCGCGAGAATTCATCATAGGTACTGGCATCATTGCCACGCACAGCATGCTGCAACTTGGCTATCGTCTCTGGTGTCCAGGCATGGGCTTCACCCCGCACCCGATAGGCGTAATCACCACCAACATCCAGATGATCGATATAGATTTCCTTATCACCATAGGCATCATTATGCAGGCGCACAGCTTCTTCTGCGATTTCGGTCAGACCGATACCTTCTATTTTTGTGGATGTACCTGTAAAGTACTGATCAACAAACTCTGTTGCTAAACCAATAGCATCAAATATCTGCGCACCACAATAAGACTGATAGGTAGAAATACCCATTTTTGACATGACTTTTTTCAGCCCCTTGCCAACTGCCTTGATGTAGTTTTTCTTGGCAGTTTCCACATCAAGACCGGGTGCCAATGTTGCTACCTTTTCGTTGATTGTTTCAAACACCAGCCAGGGATTTATGGCTTCAGCGCCATAACCTGCTAGTGTGGCAAAATGATGATTCTCACGGGCGGATGCGGTCTCAATAACCAGTCCGGTTTGAGTGCGTAAGCCCGCTCTGATTAAGTGCTGATGTACCGCAGAAGTTGCCAGCAATGCAGGTATCGCCAGACGTTCTTTACATATATTTCTGTCAGACAGCACCAGAATATTGAAATGCCCCTGTATCGCCTCTTCGGCAGCAGAGCATAATGCATGTAGGGCATCTTTCATACCTTCTGCACCCAGCGCCGCATCATAGGTCATATCAAGCGTCTTGGTGCGAAATGCTTTGCCTGCTGTCTTGATATGCCGGATTTTATTCAGGTCACGGTTCGATAATATAGGTTGCAATACCTCAAGTCGCTGTTGCGAACCCGCATCTTCAAATCCCAGCAAATTAGGTTTGGGACCAACCAGGGATACCAGAGACATCACGATCTCCTCCCTAATAGGATCAATGGGAGGATTCGTTACCTGTGCGAAGTTCTGTTTAAAATAGTTAGATAAATGACGTGGTCGGTTCGACAGTACCGCCTGTGGATTGTCAGCACCCATCGAGCCCAAACCTTCTTCACCTTTTTGCAACATTGGCTCAAGGATGAACTTCATATCTTCCTGGGTATAACCAAAAGCCTGTTGGGCATTCAGCAAATCATTACCCGTAAGCGGCTCAGGCATATCTTCAATAGCAACATCCAGATCAGAAACAACAAGTTGTGTTTCATCCAGCCATTTTTGGTATGGTGCTTTTCTGGCTAGTTCATCCTTTAATTCCTTATCGTCAATAATGCGGCCCTGCTCCATATCAATGAGGAACATTTTGCCAGGTTGCAAACGCCACTTTTTCACAATCCTGTCTTCAGGAATTTCCAGCACACCCATCTCTGATGCCATCACCACCAGGTCATCATCTGTGATCAGGTAACGCGCCGGACGCAAGCCATTGCGATCCAGTGTCGCCCCGATCTGTCTGCCATCTGTAAAGGCAACCGCAGCCGGACCATCCCAGGGCTCCATCAACGCAGCGTGGTATTCATAAAACGCTCGGCGTTCGCTATCCATCAGATCATTACCGTACCAGGCCTCAGGTATCAGCATCATCATGGCATGTGTCATACTGTAACCACCAGCAACCAGTAGCTCCAGTGCATTATCAAAACAGGCAGAATCTGATTGACCTTCGGGAATCAGCGGCCAAATCTTATCCAGATCCTCGCCTAATATATCAGACACCATGGAATGACGGCGGGCATTCATCCAGTTGATATTGCCCTGATTAGTATTAATCTCTCCATTATGTGCAATCATGCGGAAAGGATGCGCCAGATCCCAGGTAGGAAAGGTATTGGTTGAAAATCGCTGATGCACCAGTGCCAGGGCTGACACCATGCTCTCGTCATTCAAATCCTTATAGTATTCCCCGACCTGACCCGCCAGCAACATGCCTTTATAGACAATAGTACGACTTGACATAGAGTTAATGTAAAAATAATCAACTCCAGGCATCCCGGCAACTTTTGAGGTAAGCATTTTATGGATAACAAATAGTTTACGCTCCAGTGCATTCTGGTCTTTCGTATTCTCACCTTTGCCAATAAATACCTGACGGATTCGAGGCTCTGTCGGCAAAACACTATGACCCAGCCCGGAGTTATCAACAGGCACAGTACGCCAGCCCAACAATATCTGACCTTCTTCAATGACGACCGCTTCAATGACTTTTTCTATGGCTGCCCGTTCATCATCATTTTGAGGCAGAAACAGCATGCCAATACCATAATGCCCTACTTCGGGTAATTCAAAATCTACATTAGCCCGGAAAAAGTCGTCTGAAATCTGCATCAGCAAACCAGCACCATCACCAGCAAGCGGATCAGCGCCAACTGCACCACGATGCTCTAAACGGTCAAGAATGGTCAGGCCTTGTTGAATAATATGATGCGATTTTTCGCCTTTGATATGTGCTACGAATCCAACACCACACGCGTCATGTTCATTAGCAGGGTCGTATAGTCCTTTAGGGGAAGGCAGAACTCCAGGGTGCATTAACACTAAACCTCATTGTTATCTAATTAGAATATTCATTGAACAGGCAGAAGTACCGGACAAATAGTATTCTGAAATACACTATTTTTGCCTGGTACTATAAAATCCTGATCATGTGAGCAATTACACCTGTAACACAGGTGTAATTGCGAAAGGGGACACAGTATATATCTTTCACCAGCATAAATCACCATGTATATGCGATCTGAAGACTACCTGTCAGTAGGCTCAGAGCGGGCAAAGTCAGGGCAGCGGTATGAACTGTTTGATTGGTCTTGCAGTTTCGTGCATTGAGTAGGCAACCCCATTAACCGCCTGATTAATGCTGGAAAAACGCTGATTTATAATATCAACGTGATAACGGACATACGACACTTCTGAACTTAATAATCCAGACTGCTCATTTAACGCCGCAATGTAACTATTAATAATGCCAGTCTTCAAAGCAATTTGACCCACACTATCATTCATATAGCTCAAGCTTTCAACGGCCTGACCCATGTTTTCTACATGGTTAGTTATACTGTCCATACTGGCACGTAAATCTGCCACCTGATGTTGCATGTTTTTCATACTTCCATAAGAATGATTTATCGCTTTTGTAAAGCTGAAAAACATGATAAAGATAGCAATAGTTAATATTGCCCCAAGCAAGGTAAAAATCAGTATGACCCGATTTGTGCCGCGAATATTAGCCGTGTTTAATGAATCCTGATAATTTGCATTTTCAAGCAACTGCGTCATACTTGCATGGATCTCTTCAATCTGGCTACGTGATATTTCCATTTATGTATACTCTGTCAACGCATGAAATTAAACGGATTAAGGTCATTAAAACGCTTTACTGGCTCTGTTGCTGAATTAACATCTCTGTTAACCTGATGAACGGTATTATCCAGGTTCTGAATATTTATCGAGACATTACCCATTGTTGACCTTAGCTGGTATACCTGACTGTTAATGAGACCTATATTGTCAGAGATACCAGCAATATTGGTAGTAACCAGAGACATGTTATTATCAATATTTGTGACTGACTCATTCACATAAGGCAGGGTATCCATTTGTGCCTCAAACTTCATCAACACGCCATCTATATTTTTCACACTCTTGAGAACCCGATCCCCTTCGGCAGAAATCAAGTCAAGCTGATTCGTCAACACATCTACCTGATTAGTCAGAATGTAAATCAAATAAAATATAAACAGCAAGGTTGTTACAATCGCAACCATCAAAGAGCGAATCAGGTACTTAACCCTAACAGCCACGCGTCTTTGTGCAGCTCCTTGTTTTACAACTGCTTTTTTTAGCTGATCAAAGCTACTTGTAAATAACTCCTGATCAGTACATTCACTGCTCGAGATACTCATCCACTAAAAACCACAGACACTCAAAGAAAAGGCAACATCATCCTGTACCTGTTTACTTCTCTGTGACAAATCTCCAACAGCGACAAAACGTACAGAAAATCGCTGTCTACCAGCACTGATTTCAGGGTAATAAGAATAACTGGCTGGAATATGGACCCTTAGCAGCTGAAAGTTCTTGCTCTTGTTACGTTCACTCAAAGTGGACTGGTAAAAGCCATTTTTAGCAACACTCTCCACTTCCTCAGCACTTTGGCGGATTATATCCATCACCAGTTTAATAGCCTCACGTGATTTTACATAAGGCTTTACCCATTCAAGTAACTGCTCTGTTCTGGTTTCCACAGGTTGTTTGATCCATAAATTGAAAATGGGTGCATCAAACCCATTTAACCCTCCAGTAACAGTCAATCGCTGCTTTACAAAATTCAGAAAATGATGCTGGTTCATGTGTTGTCCAAATTTGCCGTGAAAACCATATAACTCCTGAGTCTTCTCCTCTAAAACACTAACGATGGAGTTTCTCTTTTCCTCTGCAACATCATCACCTTGGTAGCCTTTTATGACCGTGGCCTGATGGTCAATAATTTTTAAAATTGCACTTTTAACATCAAGCCGCGATGACATTTCATGCAACTCTAATAACAACTCTATTGCAGTTTGACTATTTTCTTCCGATGGATTAGAAATATAGTAATCAAACCGATCAAACATTTGTTCAAGCCGCATAAACAGACGGATTTTTTCATTGAGCGGTTGTTCATAGATAATC
>JALVFC010000012.1 GCA_027030285.1 Thiotrichaceae bacterium
GCTTTAGGCGCGCAAAAGCAGTTTTTAAAAACCAAACTTAACTACTCAGCATAATAAACAGCGGAGGCGGTGAGTTATTGATTATTACCAGAAGAACAAATAATAACCCTCTGATGGCGTCACTAAAGTCACGCGTCTTTATGTACATCTTTTTATAGGTCATGCAAGCACTTGATAAACAGTGTGTTTGATCATTTCGTACTTTTCTTGGCAAACTACTCCACTTTGACTTCATAACTCACTACACCTTTCGCACCACCTTGCAAGACATCACCAGCACCGAAAATCCATTCAATCGTATCGCCACTGACATTGCCAGTACAGCTATTTAGACTTACTGGTAAAGGTAGCCCACATTCTGGCGATCCGTTTAATGTGGTAAATGCTGGTACAGTATCCTTGATATCAAGTTCAGTGATATTCCCTGTTCCCGTATTGCTGTAGTAAATGCGGTACTTTAATAGATCACCGGGTTTGGCTGAGTTCAGTGTTTCTGTTTCAGCTGTAGTTGCGCCAGGAGTTATATTTTGTACAGTTTTTCGCAGAGTAAGCCTGGAATTGCCTGACTCAGGAGAGTTTGCACTTGCCTTGCTTGTATCGGTCACTTTTAATGTTGCTGTGCCTGCAATGGTATTGCCATTAAAGTCAAAATCGGCAGTGATGATATTGCTAAAGGTTTCACCCGCTTTTACAGCAGGGGGGGCATATACTTTATTGATCAGACAGATTTTTTGCCCTGCAACCGTTGCCAGATTAGTACCAGCAGGTGCATTGGCTTCTATGCCATCCAGGTGGTTATTACAGTTGGTATCCTGATATAGAATACTCGACCAGCCGGGTGTAATACTGCTGCTATTGCTGGTGTTGAAATTAACCGTGCCCGTGCTTTTGGCAACAAACTGATGTGTATAGAAAGCAACATTGCCTGCCAAAATGGTGCCAGAGTGGTCGGGTGAGAACCCTGGTTCCCTGACATCACCAAAGTCTTTACCGTCCACTTCAGCATTGACCACACTAAACTGTGCTATAGCGTTTGTTGTAGTGGAGCGATAGCCAGCCGGGTCTTTTGCTTTGCTTATGAGGCAGTTTTGTGGTGTTGGTACAGTTTCGCGTGAGGCTTCGTAGAGGCGGTAATCACCTGGAATCACCGGGAAGAAGTTATAGTACCCATCAGCATTTGTTCGAGTGCTTACGCAGGTATTGTGATTGACATCCAGCAGGACGAGCGGTAAACCGCTGATACCTTTTTCACTAGCACCGTTGTTAATACCATCAATATTACTGTCATTAAATACACGTCCTTTTACCGGGAAACCACCGACCTCAATGGTTATGGCGTAATCTTCCACTTCACCGTCCGATGCTGCGCCAGTCGGCAGACTGCTATTCGCCTGGCCTGTGGTAATTGTGTTATCTGTCGTCAATCGCAAGCGAACGAAGGTATCACCAGCTTTAATATCAGCTGGGATGTTTGACCAGCTGAGAGTCACGCTACCGCCCGTTACACCACTATTGACCGGCAAGGTTGCTGCTTCGTCAGCATCAAAGACGCCATTTCCATCAAAGTCAATCCAGCCGACTAGGTTAGCCGTGCTACCGGATGTATTGTTTACCACTACATCCAGTGAATAGTTATTGTCTATATCAGTCAATTTTGGCAAAGAGCTAATTTCATCTTCATCATCTATAGCTTCATTGTCATCACCAGTGCCATCTGTACCGCCATTAGCAGCATTTCGGCTATTTGTATCAATGTCTGGTTTTGTGGCACCTAAATATACCGTTGTCGTTGTGGGAACACCGTGAGCGGCATCACCATAGCTATCTGGTGCATCACCAAAGTCTACCGGGAGCACATGAACCCGGGTGGGGTCTTCAATTGCCGGGGTATCCGGATCATCACTGTTAACATTTACAGCCCCATAACTTATGTTTGCCTGATTATCAATATTTTGCTCACTATTAATTGCACTACTCACATTCACAGTTACCGTAAAACTGACCTGGCTATTGGCGGCCAGGCCGATATTGTTGATAGTCAGTGTAGAATCATTAAAAGTGCCGATACTTCCACCACCGGGAGAATTATTCGATAGTGATGCAAGGTCATAAGTTAAGGTTGCGGGTAAAACATCGGAGAAACCGACCGTAATGGGGAAGTTAAAGGCGTTGGCAATCGTGTAGGTATAACTGAATGTGCTGCCAGCATAGGTTTCGGAAACACTGGCATCTTTTTTCAGGCTGGGGGGTGTACACGCAGTAGCGTCAAATTTGCCGTTTGCAGTGACATTGCCTACTTTTGCAACGATCGCTGGAGATTGAGATACATCTACATTGTACAGCTCACCATCAACATTATTATAAAAATAAAGCGAACCATCAGCGGAAGACCAGGCACCACCAGCATTTGCTGGCAAGTTATCGCCAGTAGCAGGGACAACAGATCCTGCTCCCGTTTTGGTAATACGCACCAGTTTTCCACTTTTTACGCCATATAGTGCATCATCATAAATACTAAAAGTAATGTCTGCGGGAGTACTTTTGTCACCAGTCCTTGTTATCGGTGTAAAAGTCAGAGTATTTGCATCTGGCTTGTTACCGATATCAACAATGAACAATGTTGTGTTGTTGATTGCATAAAACTTTCCAGCGTTATCCATTGTGCCGATATAGGTCAGAGGATTGAAGCTGCCTGTGCCGGTGGGAAGGCCGAGATCCTCAAAATGATTCCCGGAGCCATAACGGATGATACTCCCTGTGCTGATACCAGTATTGCCTGCAGTACCATTGCCGGTATAGAAACCGTAAATCAGGTTATCCAGGGCGTTATAGCCTGTTCCATTGATATAAACAGCCGGATTTAGGTTGCCTAATGATGTGACTGCAAGCGTATTACGATCAAGTGATTGCAATTCAGAAGGATCATTGATAACGGTATAAGGTGTTCCGTCACAGACAAAGGGAGATAAGGAACGTACCATATTGAGTGGATAGTCTTCCACTTCACCATCACTTGCTCCGCTATCGGGGGCTGTAATGTCACTGGCATTTGATGCAATGCGTAAACGTAGATAACTTGTACCCGTTGAGTTTGTGCTAATTGCAGACCAGACAAGAGCTGCGTTTCCTGATGTACAAGTGTTGGTGGTTCGCTCCGCAGTGTCAAATACACCGTTGAGATTAAAGTCAATCCAGCCAGCAACGGTAGCTCCTTCACCGTGACAGCTAACATTTAGGCTATAGCTGCTATTGTTTATATTAAAGTTTTGCAGTGGTGTGGTAAAGGCATCCTCATCATCCGAGTTATCGGTGTCATCACCTGTACCATCGAGTGTGGCAGGTGCCTGGTTTTCCTTGTCAGGTGCTGTAGCCCCCAGATAGACAGTTGGGGTGTCCGGTATTTTATGGGCGGCTAAACCATAGCTAGCAGGTGCATCCCCATAATCTCCCGGTAATAGCACGGTTGAGGATTGTGCATCACGGTAAGCATACCACCAGGTGTTGATTGTATTGATGTCACCATAGTTATTATTGTTCCAGCGTCGTCTGGTGGTTGCACCTGAATCCACATTGACCTGTGGGTCACTGGCACCGGCAGAACCCGGGCTGTCTGGAATATTGGAGTCATCCCAGAATTGCAGTCTTGGACCGATGACCCCGTTTGATGCATAGGTGTAAACCTGAAAGCCATTATCCAGCCCTTCCACGTCATAGGCTGTAAAGTGTGTTTCTCCCTGGGTATAGGAAATAAACACAGGGATAGGATAATCAGCTGGTTTCACTGCAATACCTTGTCCAGTTTTGCCATCCCAGGGGATCTGGTTAACTCCAGCAACTACATCAGCAAATAAGCGCCTGTCCTTGGTGCCTCCACCAAAATCAAGGACGATTTCAACTTTCCCCGGCTGGGTCACTTCTATCTCGATATTGGGGCTGGCAGGGTCAGTGACCTTCAGTGGAAGGTTTTTCATTACACCTTTCACCTGTAACGGATAAACAGCAGGATCCGGCATATTAAGAAATGTTTTATGGAAAGGATTTGTTGCGTTTACTCCATTGACGGATTTACGGTCATTGGTAATATTTCCCGTATTACCTGGACCCGTCTGGTTAAAAGAAAACTGACCTTCAAGTGGGCGTAATCCTGAGTTGTTAAAGTCAATTTTGGTTGCATACTTGCCATCATAAGCGATCAGCACACCATTGAATGCCTCATCAAAATATTGTCCGTCACCAAATCCATCATTTGCTCTGACTGCCCATGCCTGTGACCAAATTCGTCCATTGATGGCGGAAGGTGATGGTCCTTTCGTTGCAACGGTAATATCAAACCAGCGGATACTGCCACCTCTATCAAATTCAATGTAGTAATCCCCCGGGGTTAAACCTTTTCCCGATGGATCAAACTTCCACATGGCGTTGGTTGTGGGGTAGCCGGTGGCACCGACAATATCTTGCGGTCCGGCTGCAGCCATTGAATAGCTGGTCAGGTTAGGTGAGGAGACGGCATAGGGACCATGCACAATAGCACCTGATGGTGATTTGATTCGAAACTGGTAAGCAGTGGCTAGGGGAGTAATGTAATTCTCATCAACGAAACTGGAAAGCCCGATATATACGACTTCATTTTCAGGGTCGCTAATATGAATATATAACCGTTTGTTTGCTGGTAGACCGTAGCCAGCAAATGCATAACTACCTGCTGTATTGACTTTTAAAAATGAATAATCGGTTGCAGACAGAGACCAGGTTTTGGTGCCTTCGGCATAAAGACTGATGTTTATGCTAGCTAGGGCTAGAAAGACCAGAGGAAGCAGGCTTACTGGAATATTATGTCTCTTTTGGAATGTGACAACCTCTGCTACCTTTATCGTAGTTAAAGAATAATTACATGCTTTTTTTATGATTTGTAACAAGCCCACTTATAACCTCTGGTTTTTATTTTGTTGGAGACATCCTCTGTAAAGGGAATCAGCATCCTTTGGTGATGTACTTGAGTTGCAAGCATGATTAATTATCACTCATTCTTGTTTGTTTTTTAGATACAGCAGACAAGCGGCTATTGGGGTTTCAGAATCTGAAAAGCTGTCATGTAGCTTCTTTATGCTCAGACAGTCAACTGATAGTTGAGGTACAATAGCTCATTATCTTTCATAGAGAATTTTTACTGTTTAGGCAATATTATCGCCACTTCTCAATATCTTATGCGAATTATCCACACATCCGACTGGCACCTGGGACAGAATTTCATGGGAAAAAGCCGAGCTACGGAACACAGGAATTTTCTTCAATGGTTGTTACAGCAGGTAGATGAGCAACAGGTAGATGCGGTTATTGTTGCCGGGGATATCTTTGATACTGGCTCGCCACCTAGCTATGCGCGTGAAATTTACAATCGCTTTGTGGTGGATATGCAGCAGCATGGTTGTCAGCTAATTGTACTTGCAGGGAATCATGATTCTGTGGCGACTTTGGGAGAGTCACGCGAGTTGCTGGCCTGTTTGAATACCACTGTTATCCCTTCTGTGATGGAAAATCCACAGGATCAGTTGGTTGAGTTACTGGATAAAGAGGGTAAACCTGCAGCGCTTGTATGCGCCATTCCCTTTATTCGTCCGCGCGATGTCATGTTAAGCCAGGCTGGACAGAGCGGTGAAGAAAAGCAGCGGGCGATGCAACAGGCGATTGCTGAGCATTATGAGACGTTGTTTGATTATGCGCAAAAACGGAATAAAGTGTTACGCAAGGAGTCATCGGGCGAGATACCGATTATTGCCACTGGACATCTCACTACAGTGGGTGCCAGCATGTCAGAGTCAGTACGTGACATTTATATTGGTACGCTGGATGCGTTTCCAGCAAAAGCCTTTCCTGCTGCGGATTATATAGCGCTGGGGCATATTCACCAGTCCCAGAAAGTTGCCAAAAGTGAGCATATTCGGTATA
>JALVFC010000013.1 GCA_027030285.1 Thiotrichaceae bacterium
CCATTGTTCATGCCGCCATTGTTCATGCCGCCATTGTTCATGCCGCCATTGTTCATGCCGCCATTGTTCATGCCGCCATTGTTCATGCCGCCATTGTTCATACCCATCATGGGACTACCATTAAAGGCTTTACTGATCAGCATAACTTTGTCACCAACAGAATAGTTTCCAAAATCAACCACAATTTCAGCACGTTCCGCAGCTCCCAGCATAATGTGGTCTACTTCTACAGGCTGTGGTAATAATCCACCGTCTGTGCCTACTACCTTGAAAGTGCTACCGTCATGGAGTGCAAAGTCATAAGTACGTGCGTTGGAGGTATTATAAAGACGGAAACGGTATTGACGTGTTTCCACTTCCAGTTTGGGAAGTTCGGCACCATTTACCAGAATCTCGTCACCCAGCATACCGTCATTATCCATTTCCATGGTTTTATAGGCGAGTGTACGCACGCCATTGGCATCTTTTGCATTAAAGCGACGATCCTGAATTAACATGGGAATATCATAATCTCCCGATGGTAGTTCGTTATTGCTTTCCAGCTGTTGGCTAATAGCATCTTCCAGTAAAAATACGCCAGCCAGACCACGATAGACCTGCTCTCCTGTTTTCATGTCGGGATGAGGGTGAAACCAGAGTGGTGCGGCTGGCTGCAGCATTGGAAAGCGATAGGTTTTGCTGGTACTGGCTGCGACAGGAATATCCGGTCCACCATCCTGATCAGCAGGGATCTTGAAACCATGCCAGTGAATCGTGGTTTCATCACTGAGGTTATTTACCAGGTTGAGCGTCATGCTATCCCCACGTTTTGCCCTGATCACAGGAGGTAGTTGTAGGCCGTTGTAACGTAACATAGGTGTCTGCCAGCTATCACCGGGTGCATTGATGGTGACATTGACATTCGGTGTTGCAGTCAGGGTGTAAGTGGCTGCATTGTCATTCGGATTGCCGTCTTCGTCGCTTATGACGGGCAGGCGGTTAAATGCTGGCAGATTAGTTGCCTGTAGATTGGCATTGGTATTATTGGCAGCTGCCTGATTTCCCTGGTTCAGGTTGTTAAAATAATCCGGGTCAAAGCCCAACTGAGTCAGGGATTGAGCAAGGCGTGTTCTTTCAGCATCGGAGAGATTGCCACTGCTAAAGCGATCAATCGTATTATTCAGTAAGCGACTACGAGCCAGGCCATAGCGGTTTTTTTGATCACTTCCTAGATCCTTTCCATTGCCATCCTGGTCAGTAATCTGCACGTTGTTCCCATTGCTGTCTTTGCCATCCAGAGTGCCATCTTCGAGGTCGGTAGCGCGTTGATCAATGAGGTTGAAAACCTGCTCTGGAGAAAGGTTAAGCGATTGAGCTTCATACGAGAAGCTAATTGCCCGGTTACGAGCCAGAGCTTCTGCCTGATCAGCGGGTGTGTCTGCACTTAAATCACCAATTAAAAACAGTGTGTCGCCAGGGATGCCGGCAGCGGGATTAGTGCCATCGATAAGCTGTTCCTGAACGATTGTTTTTGCCTGCGAAATGGCATCACTGGGTGAAGTGCCAGCAGTGATCTTTTTCCTTGCCAGTTTCGCCATTAATGTAGTTTCAGGCGTCAGGGCAATCACTTTTTGGGTGGCGATAATATCTTTGAGTTCTGCAACGGTAAAGACAGTCATTAATCCACCTGTTGGTGAGACGGCTTGACCCGTGGCTTCATCAGTATAGGAGCCTCCTGAGGTTTCAATAAAAATGGCGGCTGTATCATCAGCGGGTAATGTGGCATTAGGTATGGAAAACTTCCCGGCACTGCTGGTTGCAGAACCCAATACATTACCTGTTGTGTCGGTAATGGTTGTCGTTGCCCCGTCGATTGGACCTTTGAATGCGCTTCCCAAAAGCGTAGTAGGCGAGGTCGATGTTGTAGAGCCGGAGCCGCCACAGCCTGCTAATGTGCTAATGCCTATAGCAAGTGCTACAGCGGTTAATAATTTTGTTTTTTTCATACGAGTAAACCCTGTTAGTTATTGTGAATAAATGGTCTGGTTTTCCAGACGACAGGGTTAATTTCGGATGAGATGAGGAAAGGTTGACCAGAATGTTATTTTTTTGTTTATTAGGCTCGAGGTGTGTTGAAAGCTGCAAATTCTTCTATGTTAGCGCAACCCCCAGACCAGGTTGATGGCAGCACTATAAAAATTATCTGCTTTGGTATTTATATTTGAATCATAGCGTCCCAGGCTAGTGGATAGCTGTAGGCTTAGTGAGTGTGTTAAAGGTTTGCCTAGCTGTAGCGAAAGATAATACAGGTTGTCACGGCGTTCTTTTATCCTTGTGGTTGTATTTGTCTGGAGTGACATGCCTGGGGAATTCATGCCGGGGGTATTTCCTGTCGTCGTTGTCGTTGTATTAGACTGTCTAATGGGTTGGTCATAGTTATCATATTGCCAGTATGCCCCGAATTGCCCGGTGAATGAGGCTAGTGAAATTGCGTTTCTGTTTATGCCCAGTAACAGTGAGTTATAGTCACGACTATTATCATCTGAATTATTGTTTCTCAGTGTTGACGAAACGCTCCAGTAGGCTGAGTTTTTCGGGTGTGGCAAGTAGTAAGTCAGCCCTATGCTGCTGCGCGTCATATCATAGTTGTCATCACTTGACTGATCATGCTGTTCCTGCACGAGTGCCAGCGAGATGTCGGTACCTCCTCCGGTATCGTCCAGATAACCCAGTGTGGTATTCAGTGAAATCCCCTTATAGCTATTACTGGGCAGGGCTTCATTGTGATACCCGTTAGCAGTTATGCTGTTTCGTAGTAACCAGTTGGGTGACAGTGCAGAAAGTTTGCTGGCTGAAAGGAGCAGGCTGGAAATGTCATTATTGCTGGACAAATCTTTGTTGAATGTGGCTTTGGCATCCAGTACATACCCTCCCATAAAATCTACAGACTGTTTGCTCCATGTCAGCCCGGTTTCCAGACCATTGCGTGTCAGTGAGTCCTGATCATTGGCCTGTATATCATTGCCTGTTTGCACTTCCAGGTTGCTGGTGTGTGTGATGCCTGTATAAAGCGATGTTGATACTTCTGCCCGAACGGGGGATGCATAAAGTATAAATAAAAAAAGCAGGTGGTCTGCTACGGCCACCTGCAAGGGGGAAAAGTGTTTTGATTTCATTATTTGATTCTATTTACTGTTTTTTGCTTATCGTTAAGGCCTGTTCATTCCATTCATACTTCCCATCCCGCTCATGCTTCCTGGTTTGCCGGGCATGGAGGGCATAGCACCAGAGCCTTGCATTGCCCCAGACATGCTCTGTCCGCCACGTTGCTGAAACATCCGGAAGCGTTGCATCATTTGCTGTTGCTTTTCCGGTGTCATTTTCTGGAAGCGGTTGTGAGTTTGCATCAGTTTCTGGCGTTCTTTAGCGGGCAGTTGCTTAAAGTGTTCATAGGCTTTTTGCATGCTCTGGCGATGTTCCTTTGACATGACTTGCCAGCGCTGAAAACGTTGCCAGAGAACATTGCGCCGTTCTTTGGGGAAGCCAAGCCAGCGTTGCCCGTTTGTTATGAGTATGCGTTGTTGCTGGGGGGTTAGCTGTTTCCAGTTATCCTTGTATTTTCCTAGCAGGACTTGCATATCGGGAGACAGGCTTTCCCATTGTGCTGGGGAAGGTTGGGACTGTTCGTTGGCGCTGCCGGGCAGGGCGGTGAACAGGCTCAAACCAAGCAGTAGCACGATGAGGTATTTTGTGGCTGTCCTTGTCTGATAGGTCAGATAAAGTTGCTTATTTTGCATGACTGTTATCTCTCTGGTTAGCGGGTTTGCTTGGCTGAGGTGATACCTGGGTGCGTTTTTTGTTTTCCTGGCTAACAAACTGCATAAACATATCAAATTCCTTATCTTTGAAGCGCTCCAGAACGGGCAGTTGTTCGAGAAAGCCTTTGGGCAGGGTAGCGGGTGGTGAGTCGCTGGCTAAAGCGATGCTGATAAAAGTCATTAACAGCCACGGTAAGTGCTTTCTGATATTTTGCTTGTTGATTGTCGGGTTGTTGTGCAAGCCAGTCATAAAATTCAAGGTTCTCAATTAAGGTTAGGGGGACTTCGGTATCCATGACCCATGCAGGCAGGCTCATGTCCGGTTGTGATGGTTGTTCTGTTTCCGGTTTTTTCAGGAATGCTGTAGTTGCGATGAGCATGATGCTAAAAGCGCTTGCCATGACGAGCTTCCAGGGTATGTGCCAGCTATGTTCGCGAGACTGTATGGCTTCCACAGTCATACGCTGCAAACGTCGCTGGTGCTTTTGTGTCAGTTGCTGTTTGCGTTGATCCAGATATTCGCGGGGAGAAACAGGCGGTTTATGATTCATCGATCCATTCTCCCAGTTGTGCTTTTAAGGATTTCATGGCGCGGAAATGGTGTGTTTTTACATTGCCGACTGAACATTGCATGATGTCAGCTGTTTCCTGAATGCTCAAGCCCTGCCATTGGCGTAACAGGTAGGCTTCCTGTTGGCGAGCAGGCAATGAATTTAGTACGGATTCAAACTGCTTGGCGAGTTCATTAGCACCGGCCTGTGAGTGAACAATATCACTTTGTGTATTATCAGGGTCAGTATAAAGGTTGTCGCTGTCTTCCTCCGCTTCAGCCAGGTGTGAAAAAGGCAGAATATGACGTAGCTTGCGGCGCCAGGTTTGTTTGCGCTGCCAGTCGGTTATTCTGCGCGTGAGGATTTTGTAGAACAAGTTATTCCACGCTTCTTCCTCATAACGATGTGCAGATTTAACAAAACCCATCATGGTTTCCTGTAAAACATCTAATGCTACTTCTTCATCTTTTAAGCGAAAGATGGCAAAAGCTAATGTCCTTGAGCGGATTTCATGCAGAAATCTGTCAAGCTTTTGATTAATTTCTTGATTCAAGCGTTTCAGTCCTCTTTGCTTGAAGCAACTAAACCTTATTCAGGATGTTTCGATATCTAATTGACTTAATGAAACAAACCTGGGAGTTCTGCAGAAGAGCTCAAATAAATTGGCATCATATTCAATATGTTGTGCTTTTATCTTTTAGTGGACGCTATACGTGGTATGGCAGCCTTTGAAAGAGCTATGCTCGGACAGCCTCCGGGTGTTACTTCGAATAACTTTACAAAAGGTTGACGGAGTGATTGATAATTGATTATGTGAGGAGTGTTGTTAGAGGAGGGGGGAGTTCTGGTGTGGAAGTAAGGTTGATAATTTCAAGTGTCAGTATGCTGTTATAAAACACATGCTGAGCAGTTGTAATTCCCAGAAGAGGGGTGGGAATAATGGGTATGTGTGCACAGCCACATGTGCAGTTACAGCATTGCATATTGCAGCAACTATGCTTGGTTTTTGTTTTTTTATGCAAGCAAGATGATGATGTAATGTCTGTTACAGATTGTGCCGGGTTTTCTATTGTTTTCGCAGGCTGCGGTGTAGCTGTCAGATACGGTATAAGCAGGCTAAAGATCAAAACGACGATGGAAAGTGATTTGAGCATAGAGTGGCAAGAGGGGAGTGATTTCGTTGGAGTGTTACAGGTGGCTACTTTTTTGTCAATTTTTTTTGTAAAGTCATAACTTGTTCAAGCGGTTTTGCTAAGTTCCAACTAAAATTCATAATTTTTTGAAATGTCCAGAATTTCATCTTGTAATTACAGAATGCTGGTACTACTATTATCCCGATAAGTCTGTTTTATTAAGATAGTATTAACTGTTTATTAATAATGTAGACTGTTTTCGCTATTGCTTATCTAGCTTCTATATGCTTTTTACCCTATTTAGAAGCTTGTAAGGTATGTTGCTGTACAAGTTTGTTCCTGTTAAGGAATCAAAGCTCCTTGGTTTAACTGTCAGACAAGAGGGTTTAATTATGTCAAAAAAAGTTAT
>JALVFC010000014.1 GCA_027030285.1 Thiotrichaceae bacterium
AATGTCTATTTTTTATTCATTTTGCCCTGCGATAATATATTTATCTGGACAAATTATTATTATTTATACAGAATTTGCACAGTACATCTTTTAAACAAGCTTCTCGGAAATGCCTTTTCTGCTTTTAGGCAAACCATTTCCTTTATAGAGATAATAGAAGTGTCATTCATTTTCATAACAGGTTGAAACACCCCTGATTAATTCGTGCAATGATTTCGTAGCTAAAACTGGCTTCGTAACTTTAATTCGTTTTAAGTTGAGTAACATGAAATACAGAGGTACGGCATGCCTACTATCGATTTTTCTGACTATATTCGTGTCAATATCAACAAACAAAAACTTTCCATCTCTGCAACCGCACAAAAAGCAGGTATAAGCAGACAAGCACTACATAAAATTCTGAATGGTGATATCAAGCAGGCACGATTAACGACACTAATTCAGCTTGCTCATGCACTAAACCTGCACCCACTGGAATTTTTCAGAGAATATTTCAAACGTCACGAATTTTCGCCAAACGTCACCAAACACTATTCTGAGCGCCCCTATAAAAATGACTACATCGCCTTTGTTGATGATGTGACCTACCCAGGAAACTCCATCGTCCAGGCAGAAGAAACTTTCACTAAAATTTGGCGATTGAAAAATATCGGAGAAGTCCCCTGGATAAACCGCAAAATTATCTGTATTGACGATGAAATGGTCGTGCAAACCAGTGTATTTGGTGATGACCATCATTGTGGACTAGTAGCGGCTACACGCTCAGTAGATCTTGATGACACCCTGCCGGGAGAAACAGTCGATGTCAGTATCGAATTTACTGCTCCTCCTTATCCAGCAACTGTCGTTTCACACTGGAAAATGGTTGATGAAAATGGTGTGTTCTGTTATCCGGGAAACAACCCGCTGATGTGTCATGTGAAAGTGGTCTCCTGGTAATCCTGGTTTGGCAGAGACTTCAATAAGGCTTAGATTCAACAACGGTGTTTGCCAACAAAGATTCTTTATTTATGCAGCAATTTTCTCAACGTGATCTTGCTGTGTGATCTCTTCAGGAAAGTTAGCTCCGGTGTTTAACAACCCTGATGATTTTCGCGGTATACTTGTTTGATGTTATCTCTTGCTGCCCTGCCCTTTGCTAATATTCCGCCATTGCTCATCTCCCTATCTGGATCTGACTCTTTATCTTTTGGCATGATTCTACTGATTCTTTTTATTGCGTTAGGGGTTGGCAAGATTCTGACGGGGATTGCTGTATGGCGCTTTTTGAAGTTAAAGGAGAAAGATAAATCTGAGTGAATAAATATCTCTACGCAATCTCTGCGGCAACTTTCATTGAGTCAGGACATCCTGTATTTCAGATGATAATATGCCTTCCCATAACGTCTGTTTGTGTCCATTAGGCTGAAACACAGACCCCCTTTCAATGACAATTCAAGAGTAATTTCAATGAGTAAATCTGCAGAGTTATTTAATCAGGCACAAAAGTACATTCCTGGTGGAGTAAATTCTCCGGTGCGAGCTTTCAAGAGCGTTGGCGGAACTCCCCTTTTTATCGAGCGTGCCGAGGGTGCTTATATTTATGATGTTGATGGCAAACGTTATATTGATTATGTAGGCTCCTGGGGGCCGATGGTCGCCGGGCATGCGCATCCTGATGTGATTGAGGCGGTGCAACTCGCTGCTTCGCGGGGGTTGAGTTATGGTGCGCCGACTGAGATTGAGGTGCTGATTGCGCAGCGGCTTTGTGAAATTATGCCTGCGCTGGATATGGTACGCATGGTAAATTCGGGTACTGAGGCTACGATGTCGGCTATTCGTCTGGCACGTGGCTTTACTGGGCGAGACAAAATCGTCAAGTTTGAAGGCGGATACCATGGACATGGCGACTCTTTACTGGTTAAGGCTGGATCAGGAGCGCTTACTTTTGGTGAGCCTAATTCACCAGGTGTGCCTGCTGCACTCGCAGAGTTGACGCTTACTCTGGAATATAACAATGCTGATCAGGTGCGTGAGGTGTTTGCTGATGTGGGCGATGAGATTGCCTGTATTATCGTTGAGCCTGTAGCAGGTAATATGAATTGTATTCCGCCTGTTGAGGGTTTTCTGGAAACATTGCGAGATGTTTGCGATGTGCATGGCGCAGTGCTTATTTTTGATGAGGTGATGACCGGTTTTCGGGTTGATCTGGGAGGTGCGCAGTCCGTTTATGGTGTACGTCCTGATCTCACTACCCTGGGTAAAGTGATTGGTGGAGGCATGCCAGTGGGTGCTTTTGGTGGTCGTCGGGAGATTATGGAGAAGCTGTCACCAGCAGGACCGGTTTATCAGGCGGGTACTTTGTCTGGCAATCCGGTGGCCATGGCTGCGGGTATGGCGACGCTGGATATTATTACGCAGCCAGATTTTTATGACCAATTGCGTGAGAAAACCACTACTTTCCTGGAAGGTATTCAGGCAGTAGCTGATCATAATGGTGTTGCGCTCAGCACCAACCAGGTTGGCGGGATGTTTGGTCTGTTCTTTACGGATGCAGAGGTAGTGGAAAATTATGCGCAGGTTATGGCGTGTGATACAGAGCGTTTTAATCGCTTCTTCCATGGCATGCTGGAGCGCGGTGTTAATCTGGCACCTTCGGCTTTTGAGGCCGGATTCCTGTCAGCGGCACACACTGATGATGATATTCAGGCTACCGTACAGGCTGCCAATGAGGTGTTTGCCAGTTTGTAGATAGTTCTTTTTGTATAGAACTATCTACGAAATCTTGCTGTGCCTGCTCTATCACCCCCTCCCCAGCCCTCCCCCTAAAGGGAGAGGGAGTAAACAGTCACTCCACATTCCGCAATTCTGTATTCGACAGGTGCAGCAGCAGTATATAGCGTTCACCCTTGATACGTCCTTCCAGAAAGCCACGGTATGGGGTACTGCCGCGCCTGAATATCAGTGGTTGTTTGCCTTTTTTGCCACCGCCTAGCAGCATCAGGCTGTCCATTTCGTGCAATTCCTTTGCCATGCCGTACAAAAAGTCATAGGTTAGTCCGTTGATGTGTACAATTTGCAGTTTTGAGGAAAAGACGTATTTGCGGATTGCTTCTCCACGCGGAATTTTTTTTCCTGTCCAGCGCAAGGGGATTTCGCTGTCTACATTGGCTTCAGCGCGTTCTCGTTGCCTGCGTTCCTTGAGTTCTCCATCGGGTGTGTAGATCAGTTCATGTTGCTGGATGCGGTAGGTGACTGCTTCATCTTCGTTGATATAAACCCGTGAGACATTCCATAAAAAACGACCAAAAAGTTCCGGATCGACTTCGGGATCCCCCTCTACTAGCAGTTTGGCGAGCTTTTCGGTATCTCCCTTTGCCAATGCCAGCATGTTGTCGTAATCATGGTCTACGGTTGCCTTGAGTACCTTGCGAGTGTAGGAAGCTCCACCTTTGGGACCGATATAACGCACTGGATTTTTGATGCTGACGCTTTCTGCCTTGACGACGGCATCGCGCTTGCGTGAGTCGGTCAGATTGATATTTGCCATGGTTGTACCTGCCTATAACATGCCGAAGTCCAGTTCATCACTTTCTGTTTCCTCATCTTCTTCCTCGGTGGCAGCGATCACAGCTGCCTGCTCCAGTGTGACGTACTCGATTTTATTTGCCTCAGCGATCAGTAGCCAGTTGGTATTGTCATCTCCTTGCATAACAAAGGCAGGATCAGGGTTAATACCGCCCCGATAGCTGAATTCGGTTTTGAAAATCGTGCCGTCTGCGAGTGCTTTCAGCAGCGCTGCGGGAAGTTCACCCTGCAAGGCGTAGCAAAGCCGGATACTGTGGTCGAGAAATTCCTCGATATCGGCTGTCTGTTTCAGGTTCAGTCCGCTGTCAAAGCTGGAGGGGACGGTTTTCAGCGGTTTGCCGTCAAGGTCTACTGGTGTGATATTGTTGCGGCTGACCCATTCACCATCAGGGTTGATATAGCCAGAAGCTGTACCGCCATAAGGTACCAGGGTTTTGCCATCATCCAGCAGGGTTGCCAGGGTACAGGGGTTTTCGTCCATGTCGAGGGTTTCGATTTTGCGTCTGCCGTAGAGTTTGCTGCGATCCACCTTGTGCAAGGTGCACTCAAAGGTTTGTTTGCGATAGGTGAAACTGAGTTTGCGGGGCATGGGTTATTCTTCCGTGTCTGTGTCCAGTTTTAACAATGCCCTGGTGGCGGCGGTGGCAGCGCTAAAAGCACCGATACCTTCCTTGGCCGGGCAACAGTAAACGCCGTGATCATCAATATACGCCTGCGCAGGCGGTTTGGCGGAGGCTGTCCACACCCGAGTATAGCTGAAATGATGTTTGTCCAGCCATTGCCGGATGGCTTTTTCCATTTTTTCAACCTCCTGGCTACTTTTTAATGTGGAGAAACGGGAGGTCAGAATAAGTACTTCTGCAAATTCTGCTATTTCATGGGTAAATTCGACTGCACCGTCAATTGGCTCGCCAATGCGGGTTTTGCCTTTGGTGTAGGTGCGATCCGCCAGTACGCCATCGAGGTCGATACAGACGGTTGCCTTGCCCTTGCTTTTGAAACGGTTTTTGCGCGTGCTGGCTTTTTTATCGCTACCTGAAGATATACTGTCAGTTTTCAGTGTGCTGCGGCGTGTTTTGCGGGCGCTGTGATCAATCTGTTTTGCCCTGGGTGGAGGCGGCCCTGGCACACTATTCAAGATGGCATCAATGGCGGCATGACCATCCAGCCAGGGATCATCCAGCCATTCATCACCGCTCCAGACACGAGAATAATGCTCACGGGTATGGTGCAAGCCGGGTAATCGAAACCAGGAACCAAGGTCGCCAGCTTTGACCTTTTTGGGAAAGGTTTCCGGTTCTTCATCCAGATTATTGGATTCCCATTGCGTGACAATGCTCTTGGCAAAGGCATAGACATCTTCTGTGGGCGCCGGCTCTGCGAACAATACCCACAGGTGATAACCCCCTGCCCCATTGGAATCCAGCAACAGCGGGTCATACCCCATTTGCTGGAAGTCGCGCCACCACTTGAGTGCGCCATTCAGATTGCGCCGCGCATGATCCTCAGCGGTGACTGCATCGGTATCATGACAGTCAATATCAATGCCCAGCCATTTGCTGGTGCTTTGCTTGCTTTTGGCGTGCAGACCGATGATCTGGGGCTTGTGATAATGACGGCTGGCAAAATGTCGCGTCAGTTTGTCCAGTGTGACCATATCCGCACCGCGCATATCCTTGCGCGGCAGGGTCATCGCCTTGTAATCCCGCCCTTCACGACGACGCTCGGCGGGGGTGAGTACCGAATACTGCCCCCACACATCCTTGCGGTTGACCAGATGTTGCATCGCCCACTCTGCCAGCTCGGGGGCGCGTTCTTTCCATTCTTCACCAATAATTTCGTGGGTGGTTGCCATAGACCTGCTTAGGTTTTGGATAATTGGGCTTCATTATGCCAGTGAAACCACCGCTGCCCAAGGCAATGCTTTCGACTCTCGTTCACGCTCCTACTACTCCTCTCGTTCCCACTCTCCCGCGTCGATTAAGGCTCAAATGCTTGCATTATCCCTTTGACTTTGTAAGTCTTACGCCATGCAAACAAACCACGCCAGCTTCCGAACACTGGGTATTTTTACCAAGCAGCATGATGCCCGTGTGACAGCGACTCTGCTGTCACTGATTGCCCACCTTGAGCAATATGAGATTCAGGTAATGGTGGATCAATGCGGTGCAAAAATCTGCAAGCAGCCAGGCTATAGCCAGACGGAAATGCTGGAGAAGATTGATCTGGCAGTGGTACTCGGTGGTGATGGAACCTTGCTGCATACCGGACGCATACTCGCC
>JALVFC010000015.1 GCA_027030285.1 Thiotrichaceae bacterium
AACCACTCGGAAACCGGTATCAACTAGTGGTTGCACAAATGCAAACAGCTGCGTACAACGCCCACCCCAACCGTGAGACAGCAGAATTACCGGGCCTTGTCCCCAGCTGTAAATGGTGAGTTTGTTCCCAAGAATGGTAATGGTATTTTTTTCGGCTGCATCTGCGGTGGCAACTTCACGTTTTGGCATTTTATGCCTGGGTGGAGTCATAAATAAGCGCAGTGCCAGCTCGCCCCCCATTTTCGCTGATATTTTATCTAGCACTAGAAAAACGATTTGCATACTGCTGAAAAACAGGCGCATTGCCAATGGTGTTCTGTGCATGTTTTTATAGGGGTGGTCTTTGTTTGGCATTTTTCTAATCCTCAAGGTAACTAGGAGCTTGTCCGTGCCAGCTCTTGTCGGAAGGCGCTAAAGCTTTTCCGACCTATTCTGTAAACCTGGCTGTAGGTCGGGTAAGGTGCGCCACCCGATGTTGGGTACTCTCGGACAATCACAAATGCGCATTCATGCTGACGGTTGCCCCCATTTTCTCAAAAATCTGTAACAGCCCGTAATAGGTGCGGTTATGAAAAATAAACTCTTCAGCAATGCGATTCACCTTAATGCTGTTGTGCATGTTCTTCATGGGTTCCTTTCCACGTTGTGTATAGTCGGCATGTTTGGCAAAGTCGAAGGTGTTGCTGCGAAACGGCTCACTTATCCATTGTCCAAAGCCACGTAATACCTGCGGATAGATCTCTTCCGGATTTTCATAATGCATACCTATGGCTTCATACGCAGGAAACAGGCTGTCTGGATCATCTTTTATATAGGCTTTGAGCAGTTTTGGATAAGCCTCAAGGAACTGGTCAGATAGATGCCTGACGCAACCAAAATCAATGACGGTGATACTGCCATCTTTATGAAACAGATAGTTACCCGGATTGGGGTCGGCATGCAGGCATTTTAGCTTGTGGGTGGAATAGCCAAAAAAATCAAACAGACGTTGTGCCACCTTATTTCGGGTTGTCTGTGAGGGGCAAGTTGCCAGCCAGTCATCAAGGTGTAGACCGCCATCAATATAGGCGGTTGTGATAACACGTTCGCTGGTTAAGTCTTCGCAAACCGCTGGAATATGAATGCCTGGCATATCAACATGCTGCCTGAACCACTGGGTATTGTGCGCTTCTTTCAGATAATCAACTTCTTCAATCAGGCGTGCTTCGATTTCCTCCAGGCTTTGCAGTATCAGATGCTGGTTGCTTAAACCGCGTGCGACAGTGCGCAGCATGGCAAGGTCGCTTTTGATAGCAACATGGACGCCGGGATACTGTACTTTCACCGCAACTTGCCGTGTGCCTATCTTTGCACGATGTACCTGCCCCAGGCTTGCCGCTGCAAAGGCTTTTGTTTCAAAGCTGTCAAAAAGCTCATTGGGCAATTTGCCTAATGACTGTTTTATGGTTTTGTTGACCAGTACCCGGTTTAGTGGAGGAACCCGATGGAAGGATTTCTCCAGTTCCTTGCGGTAGGATTCCGGCAGCAATCCCTGTTCCATGCCGATCATTTGTGCCACTTTTAATGCAGTACCGCGCAATTGAACCAGTGCCTTGAATAGCACTTCTGCATTCTTGTCATGCATGTCCTGTTGTGAGGAGGTTTTGGCTGAGTCAGACATAAAAGGGCGTTTTACCTTGTGCTGAATGGTTCTGGCACTAACTTTGAGTGCCGCAACACCTGCAACCCGGCTACGAGCCAGCTTGCCCTGTGGAATGGTGCTACTCATCTTTTGTTTCCTTGCTTGCGCTTTTTAGACTTGTTGTTACTGTTTTCCGTATCACGCATAAACTCACGCTTCACTGATTTCATCACGCTACGATGCTCAGAGAATGCATCAAAATGACTCATTACATGGGTGCGAAACAGGAACGATAACAAGTCCAGCGATTTGCCAACCAGCCCCTGGTGGAGGATATTGGCGATTATTTCCATACTGCGATCAACCAGTTGTGTGGTATTGGCGAAACCTTCGGAATCATCTTTTAGCCAGTACGCCAGTACGCCGGTTTGATAGTCCCAAAACAGTCGCGGTAATAATTCCTGGTAAGGCTGTTGCGGGATTTCTCCGGCTTCTATCGCTGCTTCCAGCATATCGGTAACCATGGTTGTAAACAAAGCGCGTGTTTCACCAAGGTGCTGCATACCGGAGGCTGGAGAATAAAAGGTCAGCTTGAAAACGATCTGTAAGAATTCACGTGCTGGTAGCCAGGTTTGCAACTCGGTATCCACCAGCGTTTGCAACTGCTCATGTAACGAGTATTCGTGGAAGTTTTCGATGGATTTGAGTTCTGCCATGACTTGCTGTTGTACATGCTCGCAGTAGCCATAGAGCAGTTTTTCCTTGGACGGGAAATAGTTGTAGATAGTGGCATCACCGACTCCGGCATGGCGCGCAATTTCCCGCATGGATGCGGATTTGAAGCCTTTTTCGATAATAACATCGACAGCGGCATCGAGAATGCTCAGGCGGGTTTTTGCCTTGTTTGCTTCGCTGATTTTCATTGTTCCTACCTCTTAATGAGAATCTACTATATATAATATAGCAATATATTAAATAATATGTATAGTGATTATGTAATAGTCTGCAGGTAAGGTATTTGAAGTCCGCTATGTCAATTACAGGCTGGATGGCGTATAAATATTCGTGATAAATCCCCCGGAATAGCCTATAGTCCAACCCCTTAACCTCTATAAATAAATGACTCGGTATGATGGAAGATTACACATCTCCAATGGATCAATATAAAGATATTGTGATTCTTTGGTCCTTGCGTATTTTGCTTGACCTGAAGGGATACACCCTTATGGATGTGTCTTATGGTCTGTATGGACACGAGCGCGCGTTAGCAGCGGTCGGTCTGGAGCATTTGCTGGAAAAATATGATGAAGAGAATGAGCTCACTAAAAAGAAATTTCGCAAGCTGTTGTTGAAGCAGGCTGCCAAGTATGAAAAGAAGAAACATACGTTTGATGATCTGACTGTGGTCAAGAATGTTAGAAAATTAAGTGTGTTGATTGATTTGAATCCGGTTGAGCAGAAGCTGCTGGTGTTTGGTGTGCTGATGCATGCAATACGTGACCTGGAGGCGATTTGTGATGTACTGGGTTCCATTTCTTCGCATAGCGTGGTCGGTGTGCTGGCTGGAATTCTGGCTATTCCTCCGGTTGAGGTGCGCCAGGCATTATCGACGGATGGACTTTTAAACAAGACGGGGTTATTGCGCCTGGATCGTGATGAGCATACCAATCTTGAATATCAGGTGCGGATTCTCGATGAGATTTCTGATGTGTTGCTGGATGAAGATCAGCCTGAAATCATGGAGTCACTCAAACGCTTCTTTACCTTAGGTAAGCAACCCAGATTGCTGGTGAAGGACTTTGAGCATATCCAGAAGGATTACGATATTTTGTTTCGTTATCTGAAGGCATCATCCGAAAAAGGGCTGGTTGGCAGTAATGTGCTTATTTATGGTCCTCCAGGTACGGGTAAAAGTGAGCTGGTGCGTACACTTGCAACGGATCTTGGTTGTGCATTATACGAAGTCACCACTACGGATGGTGATGATGACGCGATTATGTACCAGGGCAGGGTGGATTCGTATCAATTATGTCAGCAGGTATTAAAGCGCAAGAAAAATACCCTGATTCTGTTTGATGAAATCGAGGATGTTTTTGTTCGCGATGGCAGCATGGAACGCTTTGGGATTCGTACCAGTACGGATTCCAAAAAGGGCTGGTTTAATATGGTGCTGGAAGAAAATCAGATACCTTCAATCTGGGTGTCAAATGTCATCAGTCATATTGATGAGGCTATTCTGCGCCGTTTTGATTATGTCATGGAGCTGAAAACACCCCCCAGAAAAACCCGTATCAAGATCATTTCGGATTACACCAAAGGTCTTAAGGTGAGTGAAGGCTGGATTAAAAAGATTTCAGTTAATGAAGATCTTGCACCCGGTTTGATTTCACGTGCCGTTAAAGTAGTCAAGGAACTGGGTTTTACTGAGGAAAGCGAGGTTGAAAACAGTCTGGAGCGTGTGATTAGTAATACCTTACATGCGATGGGCTATGATAAAAACCTGGAAAAAGGAGCGCCTTCGCCGATCTCGTATCGCCCTGATGTGTTAAATGCGGATTATGACCTGGTTGCTTTGCAGGAAGGTTTGCAGCGTTATGGACAAGGTCGTTTTTGTCTGTATGGGCCTTCGGGAACGGGTAAAAGTGAGTTTGCGCGGCATATGTCTGAAGTGCTGGACAAGCCTTTGCTGGTGAAGCGTGCTTCTGATTTGCTGGATCCTTACGTGGGTGTGACTGAAAAGGAAATCAAGGGTATGTTTGAGCAGGCGCTGGATGAGAATGCGCTGTTGTTACTGGATGAAGCAGACAGCTTCTTGCAGGATCGTTCGCGTGCCAGACAGTCCTGGGAAGTCACCCAGGTGAATGAGCTGCTTACGCAAATGGAGCGTTTTGAAGGCGTTTTTATTTGTTCCACCAATCTGATGGATAATCTGGATCAGGCTTCCCTGCGCCGTTTTGATTTGAAAATCAAGTTTGATTTTCTCAAGCCAGAGCAGGGCTGGGAGCTATTTCAACAGGTTATTACGGACTATAACGCCAGTATCGACGATAAAGAGCTCTGGGAGAAAAAAGTGCGTGCCCTGCGTGGTTTAACCCCGGGTGATTTTGCTACGGTCGTCAGACAGAGCAGGTATGCGCCGACACATCTAGGTGCAGAATCGTTGCTGGATGGCTTGAAGCGTGAGATTGAGTTTAAGGATAAAGGCAAGTTCAAGAATATTGGGTTTGTTGTGAATTAGAGCTCATGCTCCACGAGCCAAAAGAGTTGGAGAATTGCATGCCGAGCTTGGTATTCCAAGCCCGGTTTGCAATTTTGCACTCTACTTATGCACCCGTATAAGGCATTACAGTGAAATAAATCAACGCCAGAATGCCTGCCAGGTAGAGTAAGAACTGTAGTGGGTTATTCAGAAAGCTGCCCCACAAGGTGGGTTGTTTTCCTTCTCGTTTGAGTTGTTCGTAATGCGCTCTGGCTTTTCGAAATCTTTCTTCCTGGTATTCGGTTATCAGTGCTTTGGCGACACTTTCCTGAGATTCATCGACTAGCCACAGTGCTGGCATGGAAATGCCCCAGTTACCCGCAGGTGTTTCGTAAAATTCAATGTGATGTTCGCTTAATAGCTGGCGAATATCTTCGGCTTCATCATCGGGTACGCCACGTAATCTGAAAATCTGCTTAGCCATTAGTTATGTTCCATCGCTGATATTCCCTGAAAAACAGCACTGGTTAGCTGGCTGAGCTCAGCAGGTTTAATGATGTAGGGTGGCATCAGGTAAACCAGTTTTCCAAACGGTCTGATCCAGACGCCAAGCTGCACAAAATGTGATTGAATCTGCGGCATATTGACAGGCGATTTTAATTCAACCACACCGATGGCTCCTTTCACTCTGACATCGGCAACCGCATCCAGTGTTTTACATGCTGAAAGTTCATTAGTTAGTTGATCGCTAATATTATTTACACGCGATTTCCAGTCTGATTCCAGCAATAAATCAATACTGGCACTGGCTACGCTGCATGCCAATGGATTTGCCATGAAAGTAGGGCCATGCATCAGTACACCTTGACCATCTGCACTGATGCCTCTGGCAACCTTGTCGCTAGTCAGTGTGGCAGCCAGTGTCATATAGCCTCCGGTCAGTGCCTTTCCCAGTACCAGAATATCAGGTTCAATCTGTGCCTGCTCATAGGCAAACAAGGTTCCTGTGCGAC
>JALVFC010000016.1 GCA_027030285.1 Thiotrichaceae bacterium
ACCTTTCGGGTGCTCAACAGCGGAGTAAACTTCGCCAGCAGGCAAGGTATAACCCTCAGTACTCACCTTAAAATGCTTAATCAGCGACTCCATACCTGACTTCATATCTGCCCTGCGCGGTGGTGCCACCGGACTATCTTCCAGCATCACCGAACCAGGATTAGCTCTTAACCAGTCAATACACTGTTTGATAATACGATTGGATTGACGCATTTCTTCAACCCGCACCAAATAGCGATCATAGCTATCCCCATTCGTACCAACAGGAATATCAAAATCCACTTTGTCATAAGCCGCATAGGGCTGTTTTTTACGCAGATCCCAAGCAATACCTGAGCCACGAATCATCGGGCCTGAAAAACCAAGCTGTTTCGCCTTTTCCGGATCAACAATACCAATATCCACCAGGCGTTGTTTCCAGATTCGATTATCTGTTAACAGGGTTTCATACTCATCTACACAACCAGGAAAGCGCTCAGTAAAGTCTTCCAGAAAATCCAGCAAGCTGCCGGAACGGCTTTCATTTAACTCTTTAACCTTTTTAGCATCCTTCCAGGGCGTTTCTTCGTACTGCGGCATGCTATCCGGCAAGTCACGATACACTCCACCAGGACGATAATAAGTGGCATGCATGCGCGCACCAGAAACGGCTTCATAAGCATCCATCAAGTCTTCACGTTCACGGAAGGCATACAGAAACATGGTCATTGCCCCCACATCCAGACCATGTGCGCCAATCCACATCAAGTGATTAAGAATACGGGTAATCTCATCAAACATGGTGCGGATATACTGCGCCCGAATGGGAGCTTCAATACCCATCAGTTTTTCTATCGCACGCACATAAGCATGCTCATTACACATCATGGACACATAATCCAGGCGATCCATATAGCCGATACTTTGGTTATATGGCTTGGACTCAGCGAGCTTTTCTGTGCCACGATGCAACAAACCGACGTGTGGATCAGCTCGTTCAATCACCTCACCGTCCATTTCCAGCACCAGACGTAATACACCATGCGCTGCCGGATGAGCAGGGCCAAAATTTAGTGTAAAATTACGAATATCAGACATCAGTCATCCCCTTCAACAGGCGGCGTAGCGGAAAGGTTCTCACGCATCACACGTGGCACAAGCACCCTGGGTTCAATAGTGACTGGCTCATAAACCACACGTTGTTTCTCTTCGTCATAGCGCATTTCTACATGACCAATCAAGGGGAAGTCCTTACGGAAAGGATGCCCAACAAAGCCGTAATCTGTCATAATTCTGCGTAAATCAGGATGCCCGGTGAACATGATGCCGTACAGGTCAAATGCCTCGCGCTCAAACCAGTTAGCCGACTTCCACACCTCAACCACAGAATCAACGACTGGAAAATCGTTGTCTTCACAGAAAACCTTCATACGAATGCGCTGATTGTTCATCACTGACAGTAAATGATAAACAACGGCATAGCGCAATCCGTCAAAACTGGAGGTATCAACTTTCTGGTCAAACGAGAAATGTTCCGCACCAACTGGCTCTACACCCCGGCTGAAGCCAGAGCCACCAGTTTGCCACTCCGCCTTGCCGTAAGACAGATAGTCAATACCGCAAACATCAATTAATTCATCAAAGCCTGCTGCATCATTATTTAACAGAAAGTAAGCCACCTCCAGCAGATGGGCAGGCTTTACTTCTATGGTAAGCTCGCCAAACTCGATACTGCTTTTGACAACCTTGCCAGCAAGCCTTTCATCAATGAGTGCCTGTAACTTGTCCAAACCTGCTAGCTCCGTGCAATAGTGCTGGTGTTGCGAATCTTGTTCTGCAACTGAATAATGCCATACATCAATGCTTCAGCTGTTGGCGGACAGCCCGGCACATAAATATCGACAGGAACAATACGGTCACAACCTCTCACAACCGAATAGGAATAGTGATAATAGCCACCACCGTTAGCACATGACCCCATTGAAATAACCCAGCGAGGCTCGGACATCTGGTCATACACTTTTCGTAATGCAGGAGCCATTTTATTGGTTAGCGTACCCGCAACAATCATCACATCAGATTGCCGGGGACTGGGCCTGAAAACGATACCAAAGCGATCAAGATCGTATCTTGATGCACCCGCCTGCATCATCTCAACCGCACAACAGGCCAGCCCAAAAGTAACAGGCCACAAGGAACCGGTACGCGCCCAGTTGATTAACTTGTCAGCAGAAGTGGTAACAAAACCTTCTTTCAAAATCCCTTCTATTCCCATTCTAATGCCCCTTGTTTCCACTCATAAATAAAGCCAATAATGAGAATCAATAAAAATATCCCCATAGAAATCAGCCCAAAAGTACCGATTTTGTCCAGCACGATTGCCCACGGGAACAGAAAAGCTATCTCCAGATCGAAGATAATAAAAAGAATCGCAACCAGGTAATAGCGCACATCAAACTTGATACGCGCATCTTCAAAGGCATCAAAGCCGCACTCAAAAGGGGAGTCTTTTTCAGCATCAGGCTTGCGCGGCCCCATCAAAAGCCCCAGACCCAACAGTACAATTGACAAACCAATGCCAACTGCCAAAAAAACAAGAATTGGTAAATAACCCTCTACCATCTGATCTCCTAACTCCTCCTCTTAAGAAGCACAAACAGGGGATGTTAGTGCTAAAGCAGTGAAGAATATACACAACAGACAAAGGCTGCTCAAGGCATCTGAGTAAAATAAATATATTGACAAGTCTCAACTTTTTATTCTACTTATAGACATCAATAAAAAAAACTAATTATATCGAAATATAATCAAACTCTGATAAAACAATGCCGAAAAGTGGTTCTTCTTACTTGGCGATAAATTAAATATATTGAAGAGACTGTAAACCATTTGATATAGACACATGAATGTATCGAAGTAGGACATTGCGGAAGCAAATGTCAAGAGAATGATTACTCAGCATGCTTACACCTTGTTCTTTACAAAAACAAAAAACCACCCTGTTCGAGATATTCTTAACCACGAAGAGTATATGTAGCAATTGGAAGCAAACGAGCAGCCTTGCGCAGCAAGACTATCAACTGACTAATCAAACAGAACACAGAAAAAAGCGATAAAAAGAGACAAATTTATGCCAGGAACCTGTCGGACATAATGCTGTTTGGCTGCAAATCCACAGATAGCGATCAACTGACCTTATCAGGTTCGTTAAAGAGCCCAGCTATTCGCCTCACCTGATAACCCCACTTGACTCGCTCACACGAATTTTCGCATCAAACGCTCAAGCCCGACAGGCTCCCAGGACAAACTTAAAGGGCGCCTCTATTAATTCATACCTCAGAAAAACTAACCATGAATTAATAGAGGCGCCCCTGATACTCCAACATTGCAGTATTGACAGGCTACAAGAAGGTGTTGCAAAAAACTAAATGACTTGCCGGGTTTCACACCTCAAACCCAGCCTATTAATATGTTAAAGCTTGTTTTATGCCGCTACTGCTTCTTCTGTATCAGCATCTTCAGCTACCTCAGCTGCTTCTTCCAGGTCTGCACCTTCACTTTTCTTAAACATACCTGTCACTTTTCCTGTGAGAGCTCCAACGCTACCCGTAATTTTACCACCTGTATCTTTAAGCGCCTTCTGGCTTGGCTCATCTTTTGCAACATAGGTAACAGCTGAGCCAACAACAACTCCAAGCATAAAAGGAATAAAAGGCATAATCATTCTCCTTGATTTATTAGACTAAAATTATTTTTAGTGATGCTCATTAGCTCACCATGCTCAGCATTATATACCCCGTGGCATATATAGTAAAATTTAATTTAAACCTGGATTCCACACTCACTGCTGAGAGATATACTCCTACATGCACGTTCTAAGGCGGCGCAGGGCATCATATTGAAGAAGCACGACCAGTAACCTCAACCATGCTGCCCTCCTCCATTTTAAGCAACCGATCAGCGACATGAAAGAAATGATCATCATGGGTCACGGCGATCACCGTCTTGCCCATCGCCTTCACTTCAGGTAGCAGCGTTTCATAAAAGTATCGCCGGAATTGAGGATCTTGATCCGCAGCAAATTCATCCATAACCAATATAGGCTTGTCTTCCAGCATAGCTGCAATAAAAGCAAGCCGTTTACGCTGCCCTGTTGACAAACTTGTTTGGGTAAATCCACCTTCACGATACTGCACCTTATCTTCCATTTTCATTTTCTTTAGCCATGCATTCACTTTATCTGCGTGTATATCTTGCACCCCGTAAAATTTATCAAAAAGATGAAAATCAGTATAAATGACCGCAAATAAATCCCGATAAGCAGGGTAGTCTGCTTTACCTATCCGCCTTGAATCCACATAAATATCGCCCTTATCAGGATAGTACAGACCCGTTAGCAGTTTGATAAAGGTAGATTTTCCACTGCCATTACCCCCTACAATAAATAACAGCTCCCCTTGACTAATCAACTCATTAAAAGGACCTGCCACAAACTCTGAATGCTTGCCAGGATAAGAAAAACTGACATTTTTCATGCCCAGCGTAGAAAAATCAGTGAGAACCAGGTCACTATCAACCTGCTCTTCCTGAACAATAGTTGCATCCATTTCTGCTTCAAGCCGCATAAGTGCTTCTATTGACAGGTTTACCCGATTAAGCACAGGTAAAATATTAATCAATATCGCAATCGGCCCCGTAATAAACAGGATGGTAGAAGCAATCTTATAAATATTGTCAGTATGCAACTGGCTGATACTGGGAACAACAAAGATCAGCACCGGTAACAGTGTGTAAACAAGAATTCTTCCATGCCCCCAAAGGCGAGATTCCTGTTTACCCACTTCGATTTTGATATTTTCTATTGCGGAGGACTGACTGGCTATATCTTCCAAAATATCATCACCTTTTTGACGATTGATTTTCACCTCTTTAAAACCATTAATCAGGTGTGAAATGGATTTAAAGTAAGTCGCCTCTTTTTTCTGCACTTCCAGTAGCATTGCCTTGATACGTTGTGTTTTTAACAGAAACAGAAAAGCAGCAATAAGAACTCCCATCATGGAAATAAGAAAACTCAAAGGGGAAATGTAAGCCAGATACAGAAAAGAAAAAATCAATAACACAGACATCTGCGCTGCCCCGGTTATCTGTGGGATCGCCTGGGATATTAGTGTATCGCTACGGGTAAAACGGGCATAAAGACTGTTACATCCCTGCTGCTCCATAAAAGGCAACTCCACCCGCCGAATCTTCCGGGTCAGGCGAATTCTGACATTGTAGATCGCATCTTCCACGGCAATAATCGCACGCTCAAAAGCAAACCACTGACCATAAAGAAACAAAGCAAAAGCAAACATATAAAGCATAAAATACTGACTCAGATCTTCATGATCAGCAACCGCCTGAGTAGCATGATTAATGATCCCCAACAATAAACTATTGGCGATACCTGCAATCGTCACAATGAGTAATATCTGGCGATACGGTTTTGTCGTTTCTTTATCTATGAACTGAATCAGTTTCATACGTCACGCTGTCCATTGATCTTGCCCAGGGCTACTTCCTGAACATCTATTTGTCGATAATGTTGTTTGTATTCGTTAAATCATATATAAACAGTATCAATGTATGCAAGATACTGTATTAAGGTTTTTTTACAACAATAATAATGTGGCATACACATTTACACTTAGCCTCACTATAGTTATTGAAAATCTGAGTGAATTCATGGATTCAAGCGCAGGACATCACGATGAGGAGTGATAATGCAGTGCCTGGATCATGGAACACACAGAACTCAATAAATATGGTGTGACTAAGATAGTTGCCC
>JALVFC010000017.1 GCA_027030285.1 Thiotrichaceae bacterium
ACTGCCTTTTTTCACCAGGCGTTTTTTTATCGCGTATTCACGGCTGCGCAAGCGCATTTTTACGGATTCAGCACCGGCATCATCCGCAAATTGTGTCCAGGTTTTGCCATCAAAATGATTCAGAACCAGACCACGCCAGTAAAGCGCATTTTGTGTGGGTCTTTTACCCTCAAAGCTGACCCTAAAAGCCAGTTCATCAGACTGGCTAAGGCTGGCGATATCACCCGGTGACATGCTGTCGCTAATGCCGGTTTTTGCCTGCTGGCTGGGTAAGGTAAATGCCCACAGCGGAGAAAAGCGAGGCATAAACACAAACAGGGTGATCATCAGGGGCAGACAAAGCAGCAACATCACACCAGCCAGGCGCAAGTTTTTGAACAGGGAATGATTGACAGACTGTTGTAAAGCAATCATGGCTGCGGTGAGAACCGTCATGGCAAAAAAGCCATAAAGTGCCGTTAGTATGGATTGCGAATAGAGAAACAGCACACCCAGCAGCAAGTAACCCGTGAGGATCACCACCATACCGTCGCGCCTTTGAATCACTTCAAGCGATTTGTAGGCAAAGCCCAGCATAAGCAGAGATGCCATCATATCCAGCGATACACGCGGTATGCCACTGAGCATCAAGGCCAGAATACCCAGTACACCGATAGCCAGGATGCCAACTTTGCCAGGTTGTTCCAGATGTCCCTGCATGACTCGCAAGCGCCACCAGGATGAAAACAATAAAACCGGAATTAACCAGACGGGCAGATAAAAGGCAAGTGGCAACATGACAATAAATTGTGCAGCCAGCAGCCACAGCATGCCGGAGTAAGTCACCTGCTTATTGCTTGCATGACTTAAATCCAGCACGCTTAGCTCTCCTCCAGCCCGTACAGCGCCAGTGCGCGCAGGCAGCGGTGCTTGTGTGCTTCGCCACTGGCAGGGGGTATTTCCATTCCCGGTATTCTTAAACCGTATTCCAGTTGCTGTTCATCACACTGCAAGATTCTGGCGCTCAAATGGGAAAGCTTATCTTCAGTGCCGGGAATATTCAGCTCATGCCAGTTCAGCCAGCGCTCATGCGTGGCAAAATCAACAAATCTTTTGGTATGCAGATCGCCCGTTTTGGCATAGGTTTTCCAGTGAATATGACGGAGTGAGTCGCCTGCCTGATATTCACTCACACCACCAAAATCTGTTGTGCCACGTGGTATTTCCGCACCTTGCTCGCTGCTGTCGGCAACAGCGTTACCCAGTTCCCTGACTTTCTGTAGCCTGGGTTCTGGATACACAATGCTGTGCATATCCAGTTGTGCATAAGACCAGGCAACCACCAGCCCGGTGGGGTAACGGCTGACAATATGCAGGCGTTGCGGGCGGTAAATCCCGCGCTGCCGGGTGGATGCTGATAACTTGATTTGTTGCCTGACTCCTGCCTGCAAGTTGACCTCAACACTGTCTTCATTTTTCCAGCCTAGCTGAATGGCGTGGTTATCGTGCTTCCCTGAACTACTGACAGCCAGCTCAAAAACAGCCTTTTCTCCCGCAAAGCAGGGCTCGCTCTTGAGTACTTTTATGGTAAACCCTGAGAGATTTCTATAGGTGAAGAAGATTACTACTACCATAAGAGCCAGCAACCAGAAACTTAGCCCGTAAATAAGCGAGCTCTGAAAATTAATTGCCATTAGCAGCAATATCAACACGGCAGACAGCAACGCCAGGCTGCTCACTGCGGGAATAATAAATATGCGTTTTATGTCCAGCGTTATCGTGCGCTGTCTCGGGAAACGTGCGTTCAGCCAGTGCTGTTTCCGGTTGTTAATCCATGTTGCCGGAAATACATCAGGCATGGCTGTCAGCCTCTAAACCCTCTATGCCCTCTCCAATTGCATCAACCGATTGCAGAATATGTCGCGCCAGCTGATCACCCTGTGTTTCTTTTCTGCCGACTAGACGATGCCCAACCACAGCAACAAAAACAGCTTGCACATCTTCCGGCAAGACATGTCCACGCCCCTGCAATAGTGCCCAGCTCTGTGAGCTTCGCATGAGTGCCATGGCGCCGCGGGGTGAAAGCCCCAGGTGACACAGCTCATCCTGTCGCGTTCTGGCAATCAGGCGCTGGATATAATCAAGCAGCGTATCAGAAACCTTGATTTGCGGTACCAGTTGCTGCAATGCCAGCAGGTCTTGCTGGCTTAATACCTGTGTGAGTTGTTTGAGGGCAGCGCGCCCCTTGTTGCCTTTTAGTAACTCTCGCTCCACTGCAGGATTTGGGTAACCCAGCGAAATACGCAGCAGAAAACGATCCAGCTGTGATTCCGGCAAGGGGAAGGTGCCGGACTGAAATTGTGGGTTCTGGGTGGCAATCACAAAAAAGGGTTCAGGCAGGGCATGTGTCTCACCGTCCACACTTACCTGCCCTTCTTCCATTGCCTCCAGCAGGGCGCTTTGTGCTTTGGGTGTCGCCCGGTTCAGTTCATCAGCAAGAAAAACAGGGCAGAAAATAGGCCCGGGATGAAAATGAAAAGAGCTGCTACCAGGATCAAAAACAGCTGCCCCGGTCAAATCTGCTGGTAACAGATCGCTGGTAAACTGTACACGTTTGTAATCCAGCCCCAATACACTGGACAGTGCATGTGCCAGGGTGGTTTTCCCCATGCCAGGCAAGTCTTCCACCAGCAAATGACCGCTGGCAATAATACAAGTGAGTGCCAGTTTAACTTGCTGTTCTTTACCAAGAATGACGTCATTTAAATTGTGCAGGCAGGTGTTTACTTTTTTTAGTAGTGGACTTTTCAATGTTTCACCTTGTTGTTGCTTTTATACTGTGAAGTCCAAGCTTACCTGCAAATAAAAAAAAGCCTGACTACTTACAGACAAGATGTAGCAATCCTGCCGGGTTTTCTGCCCCAACCCGATTTAAGGATCGCCCCTTGCATCAAAAATAGTCTGGCTCATTACCTGCTTTCCACTTGATATTGCAGCCCAATGAAGCCAGCTGCGTCTCTGGTGCGGATTTTCCGGCAAGTAACAAATCCGCGGCTGTGCGCATATCCGTACCAGTGACAGGATCATCATTGCCTGGTCTTGAGCTGTCAAACTGACCGCGATAATACAGTTTGTGATCCTTATCAAACATAAAGAAGTCTGGAGTACAGGCTGCCTGATAGGCTTTTGCAGTTTGCTGGGATTCATCAAACAGGTAGGGAAAGCTGAATGAGTATTGCTGACTCATTTCAACCATTTTCTCGGGACTGTCGTCGGGATAGTTTTCGATATCATTTGCGTTGATAGCCACAATTGCCAGCCCCTTTTTCTGGTACTCTCTGGCAAAGTCGGCAAAAGCTTTTGCTATATGGATGACATATGGACAATGATTGCAGATAAATGTGACCAGAATGGGTTTTCCGTTAAAATCTTGTAGTGAAACCGAGTCACCGCTGGCAGGTTCAGGTAAGCTGAAATCTGCTGCGGATGTGCCTAGATCAAGCATGGTCGATGGGGTTCTAGCCATATATTACTCCTTTAGTGATGCTGTTAAGGTACAGGCATATTACCAGTTTCAAAGCATTTCCAGTAATACCCGCAAGGCTAAATACTAGTATAAACGCTTGAAATCATGTAGCCTTCCGGCATCGAAAACCCATGCTAACAGTAATTTATCCGTTGCATTCATTATGAAACAGTCTGGGTTGGCTGGTAGCGGGTTCTTTCTTTTTCCCGTAACCTTTTGAAATAAAATTGAAATATCAATAGATGAAGTATTTTTTCCTAATTGTTCTGAACAGTTTGCTGTTATCCGGCATAGCCTACTCGGCTCCCGACAGTGCTGATATTTATTCAGACACAGATAAATCGGTTTTCCAGATTCGGGTTGCACACAAGCAAACCGTCAATAAAGCCACCATCGGTTCTGGCTTTGTGGTACTAAAACCCAATATTCTTGCCACTAATTATCATGTGGTCAGTGGCTTCGTTAATGAGCCTGACAAGTATGTACTGGAATATGTGTCCAAGGATGGCAAAAAAGGCAGCCTGCAGATTCTGGATCTGGATGTTACTCACGACCTGGCGGTTCTAAGGGCTGACAAGCCATTAGGTCCACCGCTGCATATTGCCAATATTCCTGAAAAAGGTGCACGGCTATTTTCTCTGGGGAATCCGATGGATCTGGGTTTTTCCATTGTTGAGGGCGTAAACAATGGCATTATGAAAAATAGTGAAGAAAAGAATATCCTGGTATCGGGTAGCCTGAACCCTGGCATGAGTGGGGGGCCCACCCTGAATGAAAACGGTCAGGTAATCGGGATTAATGTTGCCACCTCAGGTAATGAGATCAGTTTTCTGGTTTCTGCAGCACACCTGCTTAGAGTGCTGGATAGAGTTAAGCAAAGAAAATTTGAGCCCGTTGATGACTTATATAGTACTATTTCTGAACAGCTCGTTAGTAATGCACAAATAAAAATGCACAAAGTGCTGGAAAATGAGTGGGGGATTACGAAAATCGGACACTTTCAGGTTCCATCCGAATTATCAAAAACCTATCGCTGCTGGGATGCCAGTCCAAACTTTAAAAAAGATGTGTTATACCGGCTAATCTCTTCCAGCTGCACCAATGAGTATAATATATTTCTATCAAACTCTCTGGATGTTGGGGGCATTTCTTACGAATACCACTGGCTGGAAACCGATGAGTTATCACCTTTTCGCTTTTATCGTGCCGCTTATGAGCGTCTGAATGATAGCGTTTCTCCCAGTAATGCTGGGGAAGAAGATGTGACCAATTTTCATTGCATAACACGTTTTATTGATGTTTCGGGTGAGACATTCAAAGCAACTATCTGCCGCAGAGATTATTTGCAGTATGCAGGATTAAGTGACGTTTTGATTACCTCAGCAATGGTAGGACACAAGCAGCAAGGCTTTATTTTCAATCTGGATCTGGTCGGTACTGACTTCAACTCTGCTATGGATCTGTTACAAAAAATGCTGGAGCAAATCAAATGGCAAGGTTGATTTTAGAGACCCAGGTTCGGGGCATCAGCCAGTTCCATAAAATAGGTGATGCACCAGTTACAGTTGGTCGGGCGCTTGATAACGACATTATCCTCTCTGACCTGTCTGTATCTGCACATCATTTACGTATTCAACGTAATGAGGACGGTAGCGTCACCGTAACCAACCTCTCTAATGAAAATGGCACCAAAGTAGGAAGAGACAAGCTGGTAGTTAATGAAGGGCGTAAGCTCGCCTTGCCTGCCGAACTATGGCTGGGCACCAGTAAAATACGCCTGTTATCCTCAGACATGGTCGTTGAGCCTGCCCGGGTGCGTCAGTGCAGTGGCTTCTTTTGCCTGTTCACCAGCCCGTTCTGGGCGGTTGGACTACTGTTGGCGGCTATCGGCTTAATTATTTTTG
>JALVFC010000018.1 GCA_027030285.1 Thiotrichaceae bacterium
TAAAGTTTTTGACGATGCGCTTTAAGGTATAGTTGATTTGATTGACCCGCTCCCTTCTTGAAGTGAGAATCAGCACGCGCGAGCCCTGATGCTTATCAAGCGGATTCTGCAATAAATAACTACTCAAAGGGATCAGATAAGCGCCCGTTTTTCCGGCCGCAGTCTGGCTCTCGACAATGATGTCCTTGCGTTCATTGATAAGAGGTATGAGTTGCTTTTGTAGAGGAGTGGGATTTTCATAGCCCGCAGCATCAAGCGACTGAGCTAGCTCCTCGTGTAAATCAAATTGTGAAAACGACAAAATCGAATCTCCCATGTGCTTAGAAAAACACGGGTTTATAACTGAATCAAAAATTCTGGATGTAAGATACCAGCTGTAGAAATACGCCCATAATTATTTAGAGATTTCGAGCGTAAACATGTTTGAGGAAGTCATGAAAAAATTGCTCTTTATTAACAACCGATCAGCAACCAACCGCAGTCGATCTGAATAACCATAAGTTGTAATAGCCTTGGTAAAAATTACCAGGTAATTGCTATGGCAAAGCGTAAAGCAGTTTCATAACATCTCAAGTGCATAACACTCGGTAAAAATATTATACCAGAAGATATGAGTCAAGCTGAAAATCATAAAAATTAATTGTCTTTGCAATAGTTAAGCTAAGTGTGGGCAAGTATTCAGGTTCTACCTCCATCGCTAAGCTGTAACTGTTTACTATTTAGCAGGTGCCTGTGTAGAAAGCTCTTTACCCATTTGCATCATTAATTGTTGCATTTTGGGAACCAGTAGCTGAACATGCTTTTGTGAAATCTGCATGGAACGAGCCATCAGCTCTGGCGTTTTAGCCAGCATCTTTTTGCCCAGTGGGGTTTCATAGAATTTAGTTAGCTCCAGTAATTCGTTTTCAGTATAGACTTCCGTGTACAGAGCGACAAATTCATCTTTCAGCTTGTCCCAGGTTAATTCTGTTTTTAGCAACTCAGAAGCCTTTTGCTGGTAACTCTGAATAGTCTTTTTCTGTGGTTCCGAGATATCAGGGCGCTGTGACATGGCAGAGAACATGCCTGTCATTTGTGCGGCGGTCTGATTCAGCAGCTCGGCAGTATGCGTGACCTCAAGTAGCTTGAGCGCTGCTGCTTTATGGCTATCAGTCGGTGCAGGTGCCTCCGCGTATAACATGCCAGCAATTGCCATGCTAATCAATAAAATAAGCAGAGAGAGTGATTGTTTGATAAACATGTTCAGATTCCTTAGAAATAAAAAGTGAAGGTGTTTGTTTTGTCTACAGATAGTGTAATGCATCTTCGATGCGCTGTGCAGTCAAGATTTCAAGTCCCTTGATATCGCTTTGTGGACGGTTGGCTTTTGGAATAATGGCTTTGCGAAAACCATGTTTGCTGGCTTCCCTGAGTCGCTCCTCGCCATTGGGTACAGGGCGAATTTCACCAGCCAGACCAATTTCACCAAAAACAACCAGGTTGGAAGGCAGTGGACGGTTGCGAAAACTCGATAATGCGGCAAGCAACAAGGGTAAATCCGCCGCTGTTTCAGTAACTTTGACGCCACCGACAACATTGGCAAAGACATCCTGATCAAACATGGAAATACCACCATGCCGATGCAATACAGCCAACAGCATTGCCATACGGTTTTGCTCCAAGCCCAGTGTGACTCTACGCGGGTTTCCACCGTGGCTTTCATCCACCAGCGCCTGTACCTCTACCAGAATAGGGCGTGTGCCTTCCCGGGTTACCATAATCACGCTACCAGCAACGGGTTCTTCGTGTCCAGAAAGAAAAATTGCCGAAGGGTTGGTAACACCCTTTAAGCCCTTGTCTGTCATGGCAAAGACGCCAATTTCATTTACCGCACCAAAGCGGTTTTTCACGGCGCGCAAGATGCGATAGCGCCCGCCAGGATCGCCTTCAAAATACAATACGGTATCAACCATGTGCTCCAGTACGCGAGGACCAGCCAGCGTGCCTTCCTTGGTGACATGACCTGCGATAAACAGTGACGTTCCGGTTTGTTTGGCAAAGCGCACCAGTTGCGCTGCTGATTCACGAATCTGACCCACCGAACCGGGTGCCGAGTTAAGTTGTTCGGTAAACAGTGTTTGGATGGAGTCAATTACCATGACTTCCGGTTTTTCAATGGCCGCCAGAGCCAGAATACGTTCCACACAGGTTTCAGTGAGTAGTTTTAAGTCATCCAGCTTTAACTCCAGACGGTGCGCTCGCAACGAGACCTGTTGCAGCGATTCCTCACCCGTGACATACAGGCTTTTAAACTCGTGCAGGCTCGCCAGCGTTTGCAGCAAGATAGTCGATTTGCCGATACCCGGATCACCACCGAGCAGAATCACCGAGCCTGTGACCAGACCGCCACCGAGCACCCTGTCCAGCTCGCTGATGTGGGTCAGGCTGCGTGGTGTTGCTTGCAAGCTGACCTTGTGCAATTCCTGAATACGCCCCTGATCACCAGCATAGCCTGAGAAGCGCGGGTTGCTGTTTTTTGTAGTGTCCGCCTGTGGAATGACTTCTTCAAGGCAGTTCCATTCCTTACAGTCGCTGCATTGACCGCTCCACTTGGAATGTGTTGCACCACAGTGCTGGCAAGCATATTGTATTTTGACTTTAGCCATTGTCTATATCGTTATCGTTGTCGTTGTCGAAGTCTTTCAGGCGAGGGTAAATGATTAATGATTTGACGGCATTATTGTGTACCTTTCGTACCTCTAACGGGTAGCCATTAATAAGCATACTCAGTCCAGCCACTGGAATCGTCTCCAGATGTTCTATAATCAAGCCATTTAGCGTCTTTGCCCGCTTACTAGGTAATTGCAGCTTTGCCAGACGGTTGACCTCGCGAATGGGCATGCCACCATCTACCCACAGAGAACCATCTTCCTTAAAAATAATTTCATTGGTTATGCTGACCGGATCAGTCGCAAACTGACCAACAATTTCCTCCAGTATATCCTCCAGAGTAATCAATCCCTGAATATCACCATATTCATCTACTACCAGAGCAATCCGCTGTTTTTCTGTACGGAAATTAATGAGCTGTTGTGTGAGAGGTGTCGTTTCCAGTGTGTAGTAAGCGGGTCTGACGGTTTTTTCAAGGCGTTGCAAGTCCAGTGTGTTTTCACGCATAAAAGGAATCAGTTTGCGTATATGCACAAAGCCCAATGTGTGCTCAAAGGTATCCCTGTATACCAGCAGGCGGGTAAAAGGGCTACGCACCAGCTGTTTTTCGATTTTATCCCAGCTATCACTCAGATCAATGGCAGATATGTCCATTCGTGGAATCATAATATCTTCAACGGTTGTGGATTCCAGCTCCAGTACACTGAGCAACATTTCCTGGTGGTTATTGGGAATCAGGCTATCTGATTCACTCACCAGGGTTTTCAGCTCCTCCCTGTTCAAGCTTTGCCCCTCCAGCTTTTCAGGGTCAACTCCCAGTCGCCGGATCAGCGTATTGGCAACCTGATTGGCAAGCCAGACAATGGGGGAGACAAGCTTTAGTAACGGTGTGTAGATTCTTGCAGCCGGGTAAGCGAGCGTTTCAGATTTAACGGCAGCCAGTGTTTTTGGTGCAAGTTCTGCAAAGATAAGCAATAGCAGGGCAAGTATTCCGGTAGCAATGGCAACACCAGGACTACCCCACAGATGATAACCAAGGTAAGAAGCCAGTTGGGTAATAATAATATTAACCAGATTATTACCCAGCAGGATCAGTCCAATCAGGCGGTCAGGCTGTTGCAAAAGTTTTAGTGCCAGCCTGGCGTTTGTATTCCGCCTTGCCATATGCCGGAGCTTATAGCGATCCAGCGACATAAGTGCAGTTTCAGAGCCCGAAAAAAATGCCGAAAGAGCAAACAGGCAAAGCAGGACTAGCAGTAGAACAATCGTAAATGCCGGATCGCTCATCGGGAAAGGATAACTTCCTGTACAAATTTGCTACCAAAGAAAGCAAGAATCAGGAGCACAAAGGCAGTAATTGTCCACTTGACCGCCTTGCGTCCACGCCAGCCCTGTCGCCAGTGACCAATGAGTAAAGTGGTATAGACAACCCAGGCAATCAGCGACAGTACCGTCTTGTGTAACACCTGTTTGCCGAACAGGTCTTCAAGAAAAATGAACCCTGTAAGCAAGCCGGCAGATAGTAAAATGACCCCGGTTAAAATCAGCCGGAACAATAAATGCTCCATGTCCTGAAGTGCGGGTAATGAACGGATAAAAATACCACCGGGCTGATGATTATGCAGATGCCGGTTTTGCACAGAAAGCAACAAGGCTTGCAGAGTGGCAAGGAAAAGCGTGCTATAGCCGAGCAGCGACAATAAAATATGGCTACCTAGTGCGCCATTGATTTGCACCGACTTTCCATTAAAGGGAGTGAGCATATCAAGTAACAGCAACAAGGTAGCAAACGGTATCACAAACAGAGCAAGCACTTCGATTTTTCGTGTGCAGGTCGTCACAAAGAGCAGGGCACTCGTCAGCCAAAGTACCTGCGAGCCAGCTGAGACTAGGTCAAGGCGCAAACCATCATGACTCAACAGTGGTAAATAAAGATAAGCACCATGCAGGATAACGGCAACCAGCCAGCTGATACTGTTAATAGTTTTTGAGCGTGAAGCCGAACCGCTTTTAAATTGCCAGGCAATAAGTAGCCAGCTAAGCAGGTAAAATACAATAGCGAGAATGCCAAAAATATTGGTATCAACAGGCATGGTAAAAGAACCAGAAAGAGTTAATGTCACAAATAAATAACGAAAATTCTAATCATAAAGACAGCTTCAGATGGTATACTGTTTGTCTTGTCAGTTTCAACCTAATAGCTCAATTTACAAAGGGGTACCCATACAGATGTTTGACAGTTTAAACGAACGCTTATCGCAAACGGTAAAAAAGATTCGTGGTCAGGCACGTCTGACTGAAGATAATATCAAGGACACCTTGCGCGAAGTTCGCATGGCATTGCTGGAGGCTGATGTTGCCCTCCCAGTGGTGAGAAGCTTTATTGACAGAGTGCGAGAGCGTGCAATTGGCAAGGAGGTAATAGGCAGCTTAAAACCCGGGCAGGCACTGATCAAGGTCGTCGATGATGAGCTGGTCGAAATCATGGGTAAAACCAATGAAGCACTCGACCTCAAGACACAACCCCCAGCTGTTATTCTGATGGCAGGTTTGCAAGGTGCAGGTAAAACCACTACAGCAGGCAAGCTGGCAAAACTGCTCAAAGAGCGCGAGAAAAAATCCGTATCAGTGGTCAGCTGTGACGTTTATCGTCCGGCAGCAATCAAGCAGCTGGAAACCGTAGCTAACCAGGTCGATGCCACCTTTATTGAAAGCTCTCCTGATCAGTCTCCAGTAAATATTGCCAAAAATGCCCTGGAAAAAGCAAAAAAGAGCTTTACCGATGTCCTGATTGTCGATACCGCAGGTCGTCTGCATATCGATAACGAAATGATGGACGAGATCAAAGCGATTCACGCCGCAGTCAACCCTGTAGAAACCCTGTTCGTTGTTGATAGCATGACCGGTCAGGATGCAGCGAATACTGCCAGGGCTTTTGACGAAGCATTGGCATTAACGGGTGTCGTGCTGACCAAAGCAGATGGTGATGCACGAGGCGGTGCGGCGCTATCGGTACGGCAAATTACCGGCAAACCTATCAAGTTTATCGGTATGGGAGAAAAGCTGGATGCCCTGGAGCCCTTCCACCCGGATCGCATGGCATCACGTATTCTTGGCATGGGGGACGTACTCAGTT
>JALVFC010000019.1 GCA_027030285.1 Thiotrichaceae bacterium
CCTGAAAAGTATGGAAAATCTTGCGAAGCAGGCTGGACTGCAAGTTGACAAGGTGATTTATGATTCTTTTGCACTTCAGTTTTGGGGTAGTGAGCAGTATCAGCAGGATATCGCCCTGCATGATAAAAATTCGTATGCCGTTAACCCTGATGCTTCTCCCTTCAGTGCAGGACAGATTGCTGATTTTGCCAAACGCTCTGCTGAGCTGAATAAGCAAAATCAGGGGGATCAGGTCTGTTTTTATCTTAGTAAGCGCTCGGGTTCGTAGCAAACATGCAGTTCTGGAAAACCGGAAAAGTACTTGCCGTTTCATCCCCCGGTGGTCACTGGGTGCAACTGAATAAAATTGCTAACAAGCTGGAAAACAAGTATCCGGTGGTATATGCCTCTCCATGCAGTCAATATGCCCTGAAAAAAAATCAGCAGCGCATTGTGCATAATATATTTGATGTGAGTGCGGATAATAAATACATGCTGTTACCACTGGCGATGCAAATGCTTTACCTGCTGCTAAAGGAGCGCCCCCAAACAATTTTGTCAACAGGTGCTGCCCCCGGCGTGGTCGCCGTTATGCTGGGCAAGTTGCTGGGCATCAAAACCATCTGGGTAGATAGTATTGCCAATGTGCAGCAGCTTTCCCGTTCTGGCAGGATGATCAAGCGTCATGCTGACGTGGTGATTACCCAGTGGGAGTCACTCAGTGACGGCAAAACGGTTTTGCATCAGGGGTCAGTGCTGTGATCTTTGTTGCAACAGGTACCCAGTTCCCCTTTGATCGCCTGATTCGTTATATGGACGAGTGGGCTGCTGACAATGCCGAAACTGTATTTGCTCAGCTGGGAGAAGGGTCTTATCTACCTCAGAATATGCAGTGGCAACGCTTTATCAGTCTGGATGACTATAATGAAAAGATCCGCCAGGCATCGGTGTTTATCTCACATGCAGGGATGGGCAATATTATTAGTGCCAGAGAAAATGGTACGCCTATTATTGTCATTAATCGGCAGGCTGCTCTGGGTGAACATCGTAATGATCATCAGGCGGAAGGGCTACAATGGATGGGCAAGCTGGATGGGGTCTATACGGTTACCAGTCAGCAGCAGCTATATCAGCAACTTGACCAGCGAGAATCGTTACTGGCTACTGATGTGCATAGTGAAAGCAGACTGGATGAGCTGGTCAATTATGTAGACTCTTTTATTTCCAGTTGGCATAACACCTAGCTCCATCGAAGAGAATAAAAAACATACATCTGTGAACCAACTTTCAGGACTCCTGTCTACATGAAAACAATATTAAAATAAGGAGTAAACCATGGGCTTTTATAGCAATCAATATGACATTAAACATGGCATAAAATCAGCCGCACTTTTTGCAGGCTTATTATTGACACAAGTTGCATGCGCAACAGATCGACCTGTTTTTGATGATAGCTATCTTCCCCCCGTTCCCTCGACACAACCTTACTATCAGCAACAGGGACCGATTAGTATTGATATTGTGGATGATTCAGGGCGTTCTTTTAATAAATATCAATATCGGGATAACTACAGAACTTACCGTGCCTATTTAGAAGCAAAGAAAGGACAGCGGTATAAGCTTCGAGTGCATAACCGTACAGGCAAGCGCATAGGCGTGGTGATTGCGGTAGATGGCAGGAACATTATCTCTGGTAAAAAATCCTATTTGCGTAACAACGAGCGTATGTATGTATTAGGACCTTATCAAAGTGCGGTTTACAAAGGCTGGCGTACAGGACAAAACAAGGTCAACCGCTTTTATTTCACCAGCTCAGGTGATTCCTACGCTGCTGCCTGGGGTGATCATTCCGCAATGGGCGTGATTGCTGCCGCAGTCTACGAAGAGCAGCCTCAATACAACTCTCCAAATTATTTAAACAAGGCAGCGCCACAGGCGAGACGCCGTTCCGTACAGGCTGATGAGGCAGGAACAGGTTATGGACGTGAAGAATACTCCGCCTCGGTACGTGTGGACTTTAGACCCAAAGCAACAGCTGTTGGTAGATATTTTTACAAGTATGAATGGCGCGAAACGCTCTGTAAGCATGGTGTGATCCAGTGTGGCTATTATCGCAAGCCTTCAGATAATCGCTTCTGGTCCTATGATCGACAGGGTAATGGTGCCTATGCGCCACCACCACCCAATTACCGCTAATGACTAACCTGTCGGGTAGTGTTGCTACCCGGCAGAAGAATGTTTTAGCAGCGAATGAACCAGCGCAATCCAGTAGCTCGCTCCCAGCGGGAGAATGTCATCATTAAAGTCATAATGGTCATTATGCAGCATGCAGCTACCCTGCCCTGCGCCATTCCCTATCCAGATATAAGCGCCGTCACAGGCATTGAGTAAATAGGCAAAATCTTCCGCGCCCATGCTGGGTGGTAAATTTCTTTGCACAGACTCACCGCCAACCAATTGCGTTGCGGCTGCAACACATTGTTTTGCATGCTCAGGAGTGTTGATTGTGGCTGGATAGCCTTGCTTGATCTGTAATTTGCCGCTTGCCCCCATTGCTTTGCAGGTATGTTCAACAATTTCTTTGATGCGTATCTTGATGCGATTACCTATATCGTTATCAAAATAGCGTAAGGTGCCTTTTAGTTGTACCTGATCAGGCATGACGTTGGATGCGGTGCCAGCGTTGATGGCAGTAATGCTGATGACGGCTGCCTGACTGGTATCTACTGCTGACAGGTTGCGTGAGACAATGCTTTGCAAGGCACATATTATCTGAGCTGCAGTCAATACCGGGTCGATCAACTGATCGGGCATGGCAGCATGTCCTCCTCTCCCAGTAATGTCGATAATTATGGTGTCAACCGCCGCCATGACTTCCTTGTCGTGTACAGCGAAGGTGCCAACGGGTAGTCCCGGCCAGTTATGCATGCCAAACACAGCAGTACAGGGAAACTTCTCAAACAGCCCTTCCTCGACCATGACACGACCACCACCATCCCCTTCTTCCGCGGGCTGGAAGATAAAGTGAACCGTGCCAGCAAAGTCATTATGTGTTTGCAGGTAAACGGCAGCACCGAGTAGCATGCTGCTATGACCATCATGTCCACAGGCGTGCATAATGCCGTCATGGCGAGACCGGTGTGCAAAGGTATTGTTTTCCTGTAATGGGAGTGCATCCATGTCAGCGCGTAGCCCAATACTTTTGCCTGGCTGTGTACCATGCACGGTGGCGACGATGCCAGTGCCAGCAAGACCACGATGTATTTCTATCCGGTGTTGTTTGAGTATGTCAGCAATATAATCGCTGGTAAGTTTTTCCTGAAAACTGAGTTCAGGGTGCTGGTGCAACCAGTGGCGCCATGAGGTCATGGTCTGATGCAGGGTGGAATTCTGGGTGATTTGCATAGTTTATTTCAGCATTGCTAATAGGGCGTGGCAATGCTCGGCTGCTTTTGTTCCTGTATCCGTCAGGTAGCCGCCATCTGTCTGGGTGACAAGACCTTTGTCATGCAGGCGTTGCAGGGCGGCAATCATCTCTGGAGCCGCATTGCTGTGAGCTTTGATACCATCCAGTGGGTTTTTCAGGTCAAAGAGTAGTAAGGCATTGATTTCATCAATCTGTTCGCTAGTGTATTTCATGGCTGTGTTCCTGTGAGTTGGATGGCAATGTCAAGAGCCGCTTGAAGACTGCCGGTATCAGTCTTGCCACTGCCTGCCAGATCCAGTGCAGTACCGTGATCTACGGAAGTACGGATAATGGGCAGTCCCAGGGTGATATTAATTGCCTTGCCAAAGCCAACATGCTTGAGCACTGGCAATCCCTGATCGTGGTACATGGCTAATACGGCATCAGCCTGTTGCAGATAGCGGGGTGTAAATAGTGTGTCTGCGGGCAGTGGGCCAGTCAGTTGCATCTCCTGTTGGCGTAGCGTTGTGAGTACTGGTTCAATAACTTCGATTTCTTCCCTGCCAAGGTGTCCACCTTCGCCTGCATGAGGGTTGAGACCGCACACTAGAATATGTGGATTGCGTATGGCAAATTTTTGGGTCAGGTCATGGTGCAGTATTTCCAGCACAGCAGTAAGGTTTTCTGTTGTAATGGCTGCGCTAACCTCGGAAAGAGGTAAATGAGTGGTTGCCAGGGCAACACGCAAGTCTTCGGTCGCCAGCATCATGACGGGCAGTTTGGCATCAGTGAGTTCAGCCAGATATTCCGTATGTCCGGTAAAGTGGATGCCTGCATCATTGATGATGCCTTTGTGTAGCGGGGCAGTCACAATCGCCGAGAATTCGTTTTGCAGGCAGCCAAGGGTGCCCCGCTTTATGGTTTGCAATACATAGGAGGCGTTACGGGCATCCAGTTTGCCAGCCGTGACTGGTGCTGGACAGTTAATGGGTAGCACCTGAAGCGAATGTTTTCCTTGCCTGCCGGTGGCAGTCTCCCCTTGCTGGTATTCATGGATGTCTAGCGGGATACCAAGGAGTGCAGCACGTTGTTGCAAGACTTCAGGGTCGGCAATGACCACATGGTTGGCTAATGGTTGTTGTGCCGCCAGCTGGATTAGCAGATCAGGGCCGATGCCAGCTGGTTCTCCTGGAGTGATTGCAATAGGTGTCATTAGAGCTTGATGCGATATTCTACAAAGGCATCGTTTCTAAGTTGCTTGACCCAGCTTTTGTAAGCTTCGCTGGACTTGTTTTTATTCAGCAGACTTTTTGCCTGGTTGCGCAGCAGATCCTCGGTTTTATCCATGGTTTTACGTTCCAGAACTTGCAAAATGTGCCAGCCAAACTTGCTTTTAAAAGGCTGGCTTATCTGTTTTTCTGGTGTTTCCTTGAGTACCTTTGCAAACGCCGGAACGTAGTTGTCGGCTGTTGCCCAGCCAAGATCACCACCGCTTGAGGCGGAGCCAGGATCCTGTGAATATTGTTTTGCAAGGTCAGCAAAATTGGCACCGGCAAGGATCTGGTTGCGTATTTCGGTTAGCTTGTTTTTTACGCTGCTGTCAGGATGTTCGGCATCTGGTTTTATCAGGATGTGGCGTGCATGTATTTCACTAATAAGTGCCTTTTTAAAGCCTCTCTTGTCTACCAGCTTAATGATATGGAAGCCTTTTGAGTCCTGAAATACATCAGCAAGTTCACCTTTTTCAAGCAGGGCTAGATGGCGTAACTGTGTTGCTGGTATCTGGCTGGCTGGAGTCCAGTTAGATGTGCTGTCTGGCTGCTTAAAACGCTTGTCCGTGCCATTGAGTATGCTGATGCGCAGCTTTTCAGCCTGTGCCCTTGCTTTGTTAAATTCTGCCAGGGATGTGCCAGCAGGAGCAGGTATCAGTACATGCTGATACTTGTAATCAATTCCTTTGGAAATCTGTGCGCTCTGGTTGGCAATCAGGTCATCGACTTCCTGATTGGTGACGTTGTTATCGCGGCGTAACTGGCGTTTGCGTAGTTCGTTGATTAACAGGCGTTTGCGTATGGTTTCGCGAAAGCTGGGATAGTGTATGCCTTCGCGCTGAAGCGCTTGCTGGAATTCTGGCAAGCTGAGGTTGTTTTGCCGAGCCAGTTTTTCCATAGTGATATTTAATGCTGTATCACTGATGCTCAGACCAATTTGTCTGGCTCGCTGAACTTGTAGACTTTCCAGTATGAGTTGTTCCAGGGCTTCTTTTAGTATTGCCTTGTCAGGGAGGTTGGCATAGCTTTTCTGGTTTTTAAGTTGCACTGCAAGTTTATGCACATCGCTTAGCATCACTACATCGTTATCAACGATGGCGGCAATTTTATC
>JALVFC010000020.1 GCA_027030285.1 Thiotrichaceae bacterium
AAATCCAAAATCCGGTCGTTGCACTTCAAAGTTGAATCCGCCCAATAATTACGAGCTGTATTCCAATATTTACACACTGATCTGTGTCACTGTCAGCGCTTTCCCTCTCCATTTCCATCCCCCCCCCTCAATATCCCCACTCGACAGTTATTGACCTATATCAGACCGCACTTTCTGCTACTTGATTTATATCAATGTGAAATTCCATAAGTCGTATCTAATATAAAAACACATTTAAAAACATATACTTAACTTATGTTAAAGTTTTTTATTGATGTACATTAAAGAGGGACTTCGTACATGAGCATCTATAGCTTAGTCGTACATACCAAACCTGAAAATATTGAATCAGTCACTCATGCACTTGAAGCCATAGAAGCGGTAGAAGTTCATGGTATCAATGAGAAGGGCAAAATCGTTGTTTCACTGGATCATCCTGATCGTGATTTTTGTAGCGACACTATTATGAGTTTCCACGATATACCGGGTGTACTGAATTCGTCCCTGGTTTATGAGTATTTTGAAGATGACGACGCGGATAGTAATGAAGCCGAGGAATCCCGCCAGACAATCACCAGAGAGGTATCTTAAACATGAAATTAACACGTCGAGATTTTATTAAAAGCCAGGCCGTTGCTGCGGCGGCTGTGTCGGCAGGGGTTACCTTGCCGTCTGCGGTACTTGCAGAAGCTAAAAAAGATGATGGTGTGCGCTGGGACAAGGCGGCATGTCGCTTCTGTGGTACAGGTTGTTCTGTGTTACTTGGGGTTAAGGATGGCAAGGTTGTTGCCACGCAGGGTGACCCTGATGCACCTGTAAACAAAGGTCTGAATTGTATTAAAGGTTATTTCCTCACCAAGATTATGTACGGTAAAGATCGCCTGACCAAGCCTCTGTTGCGCATGAAGGATGGCAAGTACGCAAAAGATGGTGAATTTACCGAAGTTTCCTGGGATTACGCCTTTAAGACTATGGCTGAAAAGTGGATTGCCGCGCGTAAGGCGAAAGGCCCTAAAGGTGTGGGCATGTTCGGTTCCGGGCAGTGGACATTGTGGGAAGGCTATGCGGCTTCAAAGCTGATGAAAGGCGGATTCCGCTCTAACAGTCTTGATCCCAATGCACGTCATTGTATGGCTTCAGCGGTTGGTGCATTTATGCGTACTTTCGGTATTGATGAACCAATGGGTTGTTATGATGACATGGAAAAAGCCGATGCTTTCGTACTTTGGGGTTCTAATATGGCGGAGATGCACCCTATCCTCTGGTCTCGTATTACGGATACCCGTTTAACCAAGCCAGGTTGTGAAGTACATGTTTTGTCAACTTTCAAGCATCGTAGCTTCGAGCTGGCTGATAATGGTATGATTTTCCGCCCGCAAACTGACCTGGCAATTTTGAACTATATCGCCAATCACATAATTCAAACCAAGGCTTATAACAAAGAATTTATCGATGCACACTGCCACTTCAAAAAGACTCCAACGGATATTGGTTATGGCTTGCGCGATTCTGATCCCCGCCAGAAGAAAGCAAAAAATCCAAACAAAGGCAAGCTAACCGATATTACTTTTGAAGAGTATGCCAAATCTGTAGAGCCTTATACTCTGGAAAAAGCATCTGAAATTTCTGGTGTTCCGAAGAAGCAGCTTAAACGCCTTGCCGAGCTGTATGCTGATCCCAAGAAGAAGATTTCGTCATACTGGACCATGGGCTTCAACCAGCATACTCGCGGCGTATGGGTAAACAGCCTGTGTTACAACGTGCATTTGTTAATGGGCAAGATTTCCGAGCCTGGTAATGGTCCGTTCTCACTCACAGGACAACCATCTGCCTGTGGAACAGCGCGTGAGGTTGGCACATTTACACACCGTTTGCCAGCCGATTATGTCACCAAGAAAGATTCACATTGCAAGTTTGGCGAGAAAATCTGGAAACTTCCTCCAGGCACTATTCCAAGAGCGAATGGTAAAACCGATGGTAAAGACCAGAGTGACATCACTGGCAAGCCTATGGGCAAGACTCTGATTCATGCCGTTGCCATGCACCGCGCCCTGAAAGACAAGAAGATGAACTGCTTCTGGGTAATGTGTAACAACAATTTGCAGGCTGCAGCTAACTTTAATAATGAGTCCTGGCCTGGATGGCGTGCCCCGGAAAACTTTATAACGGTATCCGACCCTTACCCTACGGTTTCGGCGATGGGGGCTGATCTGATACTGCCAACCGCCATGTGGGCAGAAAAGGAGGGGGCTTATGGTAACTCGGAGCGTAGAACGCAGTTCTGGCGGCAACAGGTCGCGGCTCCAGGCGACGCCAAGTCTGATTTATGGCAGATAATGACCTTCTCCAAATACATTAAGGTGAGCGATGTCTGGCCTGAAGACCTGATTGCCAAAATGCCTGAATATAAAGACAAAACATTATATGAAGTGCTTTATACCAATGGCTATATCGATAAATTCGAGAAGGTACAGGTGACTGATGAAGCGGGTAATAAATACGACAACTTCGAGGCAGAAGAGTTTGGCTTCTACGTCCAGAAGGGACTGTTTGAAGAATACCGACGCTTCCAGTTGGAAGGTCCAAAGAAAGGGCATGAGCTGGCTTACTTTGATGACTACCACAAGGCGCGTGGTATTCGCTGGCCGGTTATTGATGGCAAGGAAACATTGTGGCGTTTCCGTGAAGGCTATGATCCGCACGTCAAGGCACTTAACCCGAATGTTAAGAAAGGTGACGTTTACTTTTATGGCAAGAAGGATGGTAAGGCGAATATTATTACCGCGCCCTATGAGCCAGCGGCTGAGCCACCTGATAATGAATACGATCTGTGGTTATGTACGGGACGTGTGCTTGAGCACTGGCATTCAGGTTCTATGACCCGACGTGTTCCCGAGTTGTATCGTGCCATGCCTGATGCAGTGGTTTATATGAACAAAAAAGATGCCCGAAAGCGGAGGTTGCGTGATGGTTCAAAAGTCAAGCTACAGACCCGTCGTGGTGAACTAATCAGTACCGTACAGACACGCGGCAGAAACAAGCCTCCAGAAGGACTGGTCTTTATCCCCTGGTTTGACGCTGGACGTCTGGTCAACAAGTTGACTCTTGACCAGACTGATCCGCTTTCGAAAGAAACGGATTACAAAAAATGTGCCTGTAAGGTTGTAAAGGTCTAAGCGTTTTACAACGAGGGTAATACAGGTAGCCTGACTTCAATAATCAGGCTACCTGCTTCTTCTAATGATAACCAGAGATTTTAATGTCTAATTCTCAAACCAAACAATCTGGCAGTCAGAGCAGTAGCAAACAAAGCGCCATCAGCAGACGTCGCTTTCTTTCCGATATGGCGGGAACAGCCTGTGGTGTCGGCTTGTTTGGTCTGGGTATTGGTTTATATTCAAAATCGGCTAATGCAATCAAGCCATTGGCGATTCGTCCGCCAGGCGCTATCAATGAGGTTGATTTTGTGGCTGCCTGTACCCGCTGTGGTATCTGCGTGCGCGATTGCCCGTATGACATCCTGAAACTTGCCACACTGGGTGATGAAGTACCCACTGGGACACCCTATTTTACTGCCAGAACAGGTCCTTGTGAGATGTGCGAGGACATTCCATGCGTACCAAACTGCCCCACAGGAGCACTGGATCACAGCCTCACGGATATCAACAAGGCAAGAATGGGGCTGGCAGTGGTGGTGGACAAGGAAACCTGTATTGCTTTTCTGGGGTTACGTTGCGAAGTCTGTTTCAACGTCTGCCCGCTGGAGGGCAAGGCGATTACACTGGATTATCGGCACAATCAGCGTTCAGGAAAGCACGCAATGTTTGTTCCTGTGGTTCATTCTGATGCCTGCACGGGCTGTGGACTATGTGAAAAAGCCTGCATTCTGGAAGATGCGCCTGCTATCAAGGTATTTCCGGAACATCTGGCAAAGGGTGATTTGGGACATCATTACCGCCTGGGCTGGAAACAGAAAAAGGCAAAAGGTGGCAGCCTGATAAAAACGCAAGACAAGCATCAGTATAACCTGCCAGAAGGTGTGCATTACGATTATGAAGGTGTTGGCCTGGTGACCGATGAACAGGGTAACCCTATTGTAGCTCCTGACCAGAAAAAGCCTGCTGCTCCTGTTGAAAACAAAAACAGTCAGCCGGAACGACCAATGCCAGGCAGCAGTAGCAACCCACTGGATGTCCTGAAAAAAGGCATTCAGGAGGCGCAATAATGGCGACTAAGATTCAAATAGGCAAAGAAGCCATTGAGAAGAAAGGCTGGTGGCAAGCTTATAAATGGCTGATTTTAAGGCGTACCAGCCAGATTTCTATCCTGTTGATATTTATGCTGGTGCCTTTATGCCACTGGATGACTCCAGGGTCAGAATGTCATTTAGGCTGGATTATGAAAGGCAACCTGTCTTCCAGCAAGTTGTTTGACACCATCCCGATGACAGATCCCCTCTTGCTGTTGCAGATTGTAGCTGCCGGATTTACGCACATTGCTATTGAAGCCGTCATTGGTGCTTTCATCGTTCTGGCTTTCTATTTACTGGTCGGCGGGCGCGTCTATTGCTCATGGGTATGCCCTGTGAATATGGTGACAGATGCCGCGTTTTGGCTAAGAACAAAGCTAAAACTGGTCGGTGGAACCCGTTTTTCGCGCAATATTCGCTACTGGGTATTAGGCATGGTACTCGTGCTATCAGCAGTTACGGGTTCACTCGCCTATGAACTGGTCAATCCGGTATCCATGCTGCATCGAGGTTTATTTTTCGGCATGGGGCTCGGCTGGTTAGTAATCGTCGGCATTTTTCTGTTTGATCTGTTTATGACCCGGCGTGGCTGGTGTACCCATATCTGCCCAATGGGTGCGTTCTACGGCTTACTGGGCAGGTTAAGCCCGCTCAAGGTGAGAGCTGATGCCAGAGATCAATGTGATGATTGCGGCGAATGTTACATCGTCTGCCCGGAAGCGCAAATTATCAAACCTGTGCTAAAGGGCAAGGAAAAAGGCGTTCCTGCCGTCATTTTGGCAGGAGAATGTACGAATTGTGGTCGCTGTATTGATGTGTGTGCGGAAAATGTTTTCCACTTTGGAAATCGTTATCAGCAGGAAGCCACCAAAACACATAAGGTGCGCCCGACAACTTCTAGTTAAATTAAAAGGTCTGATGGAGGCTGTTATGAAAAATACATTATTAGCAACAATGATAGGGGCATTTATGCTTGCGCAGGCTCCGCTGGCATTCAGTGAAGATGAACCTGCAGAACCTGCTACCACTGAACAGGCGGCTGAATCTGCTCCCGAGACACCTGCCGCAGAGCCTGCTAAAGCAGCAGAACCTGCTATTGGAAAAGCAGTAGAAGTAGCTTCGCTACGCGGCAATAACGACCTGGATAGTGAGGCAAAAGCCATTGAAAAAAAGAAGCAGTACAAAACAAGGGACGGCATTCAGCGAAACTGGGAATTACAACCCCCCAGTATTCCACATGATATTTCCAAGGAGCGCATTACTCTGAAAGGTAATACCTGTCTGAAATGCCACAGTGCAGCCAACCATGAAAAGGAAAAAGCTCCTGCTATCTCAAAAAGTCATTATGTTACCCGTGACATGAAGGTGCTGGACAAACTATCCTCTCGTCGCTACTTCTGTAATCAATGTCATACGCCACAGGCAGATGTTGACCCTCTGGTAGACAATTCATTTGAACCAAACGAAATAAAGTTAAACAACCTGTTAATGGAAAAGACAG
>JALVFC010000021.1 GCA_027030285.1 Thiotrichaceae bacterium
TCAGCATGCCGATATTCATGGTGCGATTCAGACCGATACGTGCCCCCAGCCAGCCACCGACCAGGTTGGTGACAATGCCAAAAAACTCATAAAACAAAAACAGCATGGCGACCTGTAACGGCGAATAACCCAGCAGGTGAAAATACAGCACCACCAGCATACGAATCGCACCATCGGTAATGGTAAACGCCCAGTAACCGCCTGTGACAACCAGATAATTGCGTAATGCCTGACTCATTGGTTTTTCCCGTTAGGCAAGTGCATTAAATCCCCAGCCCACGAGTGTGAAGGCAACCGCCAGCACCGAGGCATAGATCGCCAATGCCTTCCAGTGAATCACCTTGCGCAGAATCAGCATTTCCGGGAGGGACAGGGCAGCAATACTCATCATCAGGGCAAGCACGGTTCCCAGCGCAACCCCCTTGCCCAGCATCGCCTCGGCAATGGGAATCACCCCCGTTGCATTGGAATACAATGGTACTCCCATAATGACGGCGAGTGGCACGGTGTACCAGTCATCACCCCCTAAGTGTGTGGTAACCCAGCTTTCGGGTACAAAACCGTGAAATAATGCACCCACAGCGACACCAATCAGTACCCATTTCCAGATACGACCTACAATCTCCCTGACCTCAGCAACAGCGTAACGATGACGTCCCTTGAGTGAGTTATCCGTTTCGGGTGTCTGCATTTCACCCATCTGGATTTTCCAGACATAATCGGCGACCCATTTTTCAGGTTTGAACCACTGCATCACGATGCCGCCGATATAGGCAACCACAAGACCTGCCAGCACATACAAAGCTGCCAGCTTCCAGCCAAGAATGCCTGCCAGAATGACCACTGCAACCTCATTAATCATCGGGCTGGCTATCAAAAAGGAAAAGGTAACTCCCAGCGGAATACCTGCTTCCACAAAGCCAATAAATAAAGGTACGGATGAGCAGGAGCAAAAGGGTGTGACAGCACCTAATAATATTGCCAGGGTGCGTGCCAGCCACTGAGGTTTACCGCGCACAAACTCGCGCACTTTTTCAGGGCTAAGCAAAGCGCGTAACAAGCCCATGATATAAATAATGATGACCAGCAGGACGAAGATCTTGCTAACATCCATGACAAAGAAATGAATAGCCTGACCTGTGGCCATGTCAGGCGATAAACCTGCCAACTGGTAGATGAGAAAATCAGCAAACGCTTTGAACATGGATAAAACCTGGAAATTATTAATCCAGATTAGTATATTTGCATATCCGCATATATGCAATGCCAAATATGAAATAATAAAGACATATCTGGTTTTAAATGGGTAATTCTAGAGAGTCTGTCCTTAGGCAATATTGTTACAACTCGTGTTTAACCGTTCAGCCGAGGCAAGGCGTTCCTGGTCTAGCTGAAAAACGGCTTCACTCTGGCTACCATCCCGCAAGGCTTGCAAGGCAGTCTTGCACCAGTCAGGTAGCTGCTGATGCAAGCGGTAGTAAATCCACTGACCAGCTCGGCGATCCTGCAAAATACCTGCTGTGCGCAAAATGGCGAGGTGGCGTGAAACCTTGGGCTGGGATAGTTTTAATGCCTGGATAAATTCACAGACACAAAGTTCAGGGGTGTCAACCAGCAGGACTAGCAGGCGTAATCGCGTCTGGTCGGCAAGTGCTTTAGTGAACGTTTCTGTTTGCATCGGTTTGTTACTCTCCTGGCGATCAAGAGTGCTCAATTTAACACATTTTTTTGTCAGCATTGGTGCTGAGCTTGTGCAGGTATCATTCGTCTTGATTGAAATGATCTACACTTGGGGTATGAACAAGATGACTAATAATAAACAAGCTTTGCAGAAGCTGGAATCACTACAGTATGATTTGACCCAGCGCTTGCAAAAATTGTCTGCGGATTTGTCTAAAAAGCATAGTGCAGACTGGGCAGAGCAGGTGACAGAGAGAAAATGATGAGGTGCTTGAGTGTTTACGCGACGAAGCAGCCGAGGAGTTGTCTCAGGTACAACAGGCGATACAGCGTATTAATGATGGCACTTATCGACAGTGTGTACGTTGTGGTGCCGAGATTTCTCCTGAACGCTTGCAGGCTTTGCCTTTTACAACATTGTGCATTGCCTGTGGAGCTTAAGGAAGCAGTGATGCTTGGAAAATGTGGATAGAAAACTAGGCATAATCATTGCAAGCGGCAAAAACTTTCATCCTGGTATTTTTGTATTAGTATTCATAGTTGCCTATAGTGATAGTACTGATCACAGATAAATAATAAAAAGGATTCACTTATGTTTACAGAGTTTACTTTCGCTATTCTGGCACTGGTTGTTGCGCTGGTTTTTATGGGAGTCAAAATGGTTCCCCAGGGGTTTGAATACACTGTTGAGTATTTTGGCAGATACATAAAAACATTGCCTCCAGGTTTGCATTTTATTTTCCCGCTGATTCAAAAGATTGGCTATAAGGTCAATATCAAGGAACAGGTCGTGGATATTGAGCCGCAGTCGGTGATTACTGCGGATAACGCCAATGTGACTGTAGATGGCGTGGTGTTCTATCAAATCTTTGATGCTGCCAAGTCAGTTTATGAGGTGAATGATCTGCGCCGTGGTATCCTCAATATCACCATGACCAATTTACGCTCGGTCTGTGGCAGTTTCGAGTTGGATGAGTTGCTCAGCAAGCGGGATGAAATTGGGGATCGTATTCTGGCCATTGTGGATGAAGCAACTAATAGTTGGGGTGTGAAAGTATTACGTGTGGAAATCAAGGATATAGAGCCGCCACAGGATTTGATTCATGCCATGAACATGCAAATGACAGCGGAACGTACCAAGCGGGCGCAAGTGACCGAAGCTGAAGGCAGCCGGCAGTCGGCTATCCTCAAGGCTGAAGGTGAAAAAAGTGCTGCATTCTTGCTGGCTGAGGCAAGAGAGCGTGAAGCAGAAGCAGAAGCCAAGGCTACCAAAATGGTATCAGATGCTGTTGCCAGTGGTGATCCTCAGGCTTTGAATTATTTTGTTGCCTTGAAATATGTGGAAGCCATGTCGCGTTTTGCGGAGTCTGATCAGCAAAAGACTATTTTTATGCCGATGGAAATGAGCAATCTGGTCGGTACTATTGGCGGCATTGGTGAATTGTGGAAGGACATGAAGAAAAACACAGAAAATGGATAACACAGCATGGAAAATAATATCGAGTTCTGGCAGTGGCTTATTATCGGCGTAGTGTTTCTGGTGCTGGAGGTGTTTGCACCAGGGGCTATTTTTATGTGGTTCGGTTTTTCTGGTCTGCTCACCGGGCTGGTTGCCTGGTTATTCCCCGAGATGAGTATTGGTTTGCAGATACTGCTGTTCTCTGTTTCTACGGTATTGAGTATTCTGGTCTGGCGCCTGTTCCGGCAGAAAAGCCCGGAGCCAGTATCGCCTGATCCTGACTTGAATAATCGCCTCGGTACTTATATCGGACAGGTGCATACGCTGACCCATCCTGTTGTCGATGGTAAGGGGCGGCTTCAGCTGGGAGATGGCACATGGACTATTCTGGGGCCTGATTTGCCTGCGGGTAGCAAGGTTAGAATCAGCGCTGTTAAGGGGGTTCAGTTTGTGGTTGAACTGGCTGATGAGAAGCCTGTCGATTAAGTCGTGAGTGTTGATGGTTGTTTTGACTCTGTGCAAGCCCTGGCGGGACTGAAGTCCCACTTTCTGATTTGTTCTTTTCCTGACTTCCTTGAGAAAACTTGCGACGAGAGTTACTGAGACACCCTGCAAACTGCTGTGCAGTGTCGCGCATCCAGTTAGCATAGCTGCTTGTTTGTCTGTTGGTAGCAACGGGGCTTAGCCAGTATGCCTGAACAGGCAGGTCTTCCACCAGTGATTGAATGAGCCGCTTGTTGCTATGGGGAGAGGCAATCAGGCAATGTATTTTTTCTTCACGGATATGTTGACGCAATTCAAGCATGGTTTTTAATCCGGGTGGCAAACCTTCCTGCAAGCTGAGGATATGTGGCTGGCGTAAGCCGTAGGCGTGCTCCAGATAATGCCAGGCATCGTGAAAAACCAGATAGGGTGTTTCTTGCAGTGATTGTAGCTGTTGCTGTGATTGTCGGTAGGCTGCATCAATACGTTGTTTGAGTTGTTGGCTATTGCGGCTGTATTGCGGTGCATGAGCAGGATCCAGTTGCGATAATTGCCTGCTGATTTCATCCACCAGCAAGCCGACCTGCACGGGATCCAGCCAGATATGATAATCGTGTTCGCTATGCTGAATAGGCTGATGAGCATGGTGTTGTTCATGTGCGTGATGATGTCCTGCGCGAATGTCCAGCCAGTGCAGCCCTGCTGTCTGCTCTAATGTTATCAGATGCTTGTCGGGCGATTTTTCAATCACATTATTCAGAAAGGTTTCCAGATGGGGCGAAATGCGCAGAATGACATCTGCCCGCGCCAGCTTGCGCAAATCGGAAGGGCGGAAACTATAATCATGGGTGTCCATGGTGGCGGGTATCAACAATGCCGTGGTGGCACTTTTGCCAGCGATTTCGCTGGCTAACAGATAGAGTGGCTTGATCGTCGCGAGTATCTGTAGTGGTTTTTGGGTGGCTTGTGCTGTTTTTTTCAGCTCATTGGCAAGGCTTGCGGATGTGGATACAGCCAGTAAAAAAAAGAGTACAATGCGCATCACTTTATTTGCCCTGTGGAGTACGGGGTGACGCAAGCGATCTATCATTGATTCTAAACACTGGATTATCATGCCCGACAGCTTAACATCTCCGGCTTTGGCTGCTCTACAAGATATTAATCTGACGATTGCCGGGCGCCCGATCTTGCGTGATGTCAGTCTGCAAGTGCAGCGGGGCATGATACTGACTGTGATTGGTCCCAATGGTGCGGGCAAATCTACCCTGTTGCGTATTTTGCTGGGATTGCAGCAGCCTGAAACGGGAACGGTTTTCCGCGCGCCAGGCCTGCGCATTGGTTATGTGCCGCAGAAAGTTCAGATTGATGCGCAGATGCCGCTGACCGTGCAGGGTTTTGTGCAACTTGGGTGCCATAAAAAGGCATCGGCACAACTGCAAACCGTGTTGCAGGAAACGGGCGCACGGCATTTACTGGATACGCCCATTCAGGCACTGTCAGGCGGTGAGTTTCAGCGCGTTTTACTTGCGCGGGCTTTATTGCGCGAACCGCAGTTGCTGGTGCTGGATGAGCCTGCCCAGGGGGTAGATGTGAGTGGTCAGGCACAGCTTTATCAGCTTATTGACCGACTGGTAGAAGAGCATGGTTTTGGTGTGATTATGGTGTCGCATGACCTGCATCTGGTAATGGCAAATACCGACAAAGTGTTGTGCCTGAATCAGCATATCTGCTGTAGTGGTCATCCTGAAGATGTTAGCAAGCATCCGGAGTATATGAGTTTGTTTGGTGATGGAAAAGCGACAGCGGGTATTGGAGTTTACACCCACCACCATGACCACGAACATGAACTGGATGGGCATATCTGCCCCCTGAGCGGTGATGCCTGCAAGGGGCATGCACATGAGTGACTTTATACTCAGGGCACTGGCTGCCGGATTATTGGTATCGCTGCTGACTGGTGCATTGGGTGTTTTTGTGGTGTGGCGACGTATGGCGTATTTCGGTGACACGATTTCACATGCTTCCCTGTTAGGCGTTTCATTGGGCTTTTTGCTGGGGATCAGTGTCAATGCGGGTATTATTGCTGTGAGTCTTGCAGTGGCATTATTAATGGTCTG
>JALVFC010000022.1 GCA_027030285.1 Thiotrichaceae bacterium
AAGCGATTGTTACAGATTCATCGCTGTGGGGTGGTTTGAATAGTAGCTTGCATAGTAATGATTAAGTTCGGGTAGTTTTCTGAAGAGGTTGTGCAAGTGTTGTCAAATCTTCAATTGTAGGGTGCGCCTCCTTTGTCGGCACACCCTACAGCGAATACTTTGCGCAGTCTCGAAGCAGGCATCCTGATTTGTCCTGCTATTAACGATCTGGCAACAATCAAGCCAGCTGGCTATCGGCACCTAATGCAGCTGCAATTTCTGCAAAAGCCTGTTTCTCACCTTCACTGATTTGTGTACCACCGAAGCCCAGGAAACCTCCTTCCTTGGCGGCTTTGGCTACGTTGCTGGCAATAGCCATTGCCCACTCCTTGTATTCCTGTTCTTCTTTAGGGGTGGCTTTTTCCTTGAGGATTGTTGCAATTTTCTTGCTGTCTTCCAGTAGCTGGTCCTTGAGCTTTTTACTGGAATCTATTTGTCTATCCTTCAGCCTGGCCAGGCTTTTTTCGCGCATTTCCCTTGCTCTGTCCATGGTGTCTTTTACATCACCAAGGGCAGGTAGAATACCCGTAATAATTTCATTGTCTGGGTATTCCTTAACACCATCGGTAAAGCTTTTTGAACTGGCGAATAACTCCTTGATAGTGCCGAGTCCACTGCCTTCGGCAAATGCCATGACGGAACCTATGAGGGTAGGGGTGTTGGTGAGCAGAAAAATTTCGTCTTCTGTAAAGCGTTCTTCAATGGACATTATTTAATTCCTTGTGAGTAGATGGTTGCCTTCTAGCAGGCTGTTGAAATTCTGCTCATGCGGCACGATACGGCGTTGAAAACCGGCTCAAAATGCTCATTTATTGCGTATAAACTGCCGCTTTTTCGCCGGTTTTCGCCTTGTCTCGTGCTCGCCTGAGCGAATTTCAACAACCTGCTAAAGTGTAGGACATATCACTGGTATTGCAATACGCCTCAGGATACTAGTTGCGCCAGAAGGAGGGAGAAAACAGTACCAGTACAGTGAAGATTTCCAGACGACCAAGCAGCATGGCGAAAGCACCTAGCCATTTTACAAAGTCATTCATTTCACTAAAACTGGAGGCTACTTTTCCAAGACCGGGACCGACATTGTTAATACAGGCAGCTACCGCTGAAAATGCAGTAATTTGATCAACTCCAGCGACCATCATTAGTAACATGAGTACAGTGAATGAGACTATATATAAACCAAAGAAGCCCCATACTGCATTTGTTACCCGTTCTTCGACCTTTATTTTTCCAAGCTTGACAAGCAACAGTGCATTAGGGTGAATCAATTGTTTAATTTCGCGAATACCCTGTTTGGCGAGCAGGACGATTCTGATGACCTTGATGCCTCCGGCAGTAGAGCCTGCACAGCCGCCGATAAAGCCGGAAAAAACCAGCAAGACCGGGATAAAAGTGGGCCAGGAGGTAAAGTCTGCAACACCAAATCCCGAGGTGGTCATAAAAGATACCAGTTGAAAGGAACCATGGTGCAGATTAGTCAAGGCTGACTGGAAACCATTATGGATAATCAGGTAGGTGGATATCAATAAGCTGCTGACTATCAGGATGGCTAAATAGGCACGAAATTCTGTATCTTGCCAGTAAGCTTTTAAACTTTTGCTGCTCCAGGCAGCATAGTGCAAGGCAAAATTGACACCCGACAACATCATAAAAAAGATGGCAGCAATTTCTAGTGGTGCACTATGAAACCAGGCAAAACTTTCATCATGAGTTGAAAAGCCGCCGTTGGCGACAGTTGACAGGCTGTGAGCTACTGCATCGAACCAGTTCATACCCAGTACTTTATAGGTGAGTGCGCAGATCACGGTTATCGCCAGATAGATCAGATACAGTGCTTTGGCTGTTCCTGTGATTCTTGGGGTGAGCTTGGCATCTTTGACAGGTCCCGGTGTTTCGGCTTTAAATAGCTGCATCCCACCAACTCCCAGTACGGGAAGAATGGCAACGGCTAATACGATAATACCCATGCCCCCCAGCCATTGCAGTTCCTGACGCCAGAAGAGCAGGGAGCGTGGTAAATAATCCAGCCCTTCCATAACGGTTGCTCCGGTTGTGGTGAAACCGGACATGGATTCAAAAAAAGCGTCTGTAAAAGACAGGGGGGAAAATTCCGAGAGCATAAAGGGAATGGCTCCCAGTGCACTAAATATTACCCAGAACAGGGCAACGACGATAAAACCTTCTCTGTTTCGCAATTCTTTTTCATAGTATCTGACGGGTAGAAAAAGCAGCATGCCGATGAGCAGGACAATGATAAATGTCTGCATGAAGGGGAGTTGATCCCGCTGATAATCTATGAAAGCAATAAAGATGGGCGGGATAGTCGTAAAACTGAAAAGGATCAGTAATAATCCAAAGATTTTTTGGAGTAGGCGAAAATCCATGGTTTATATCTGAATTTGTGGTGTTAGGCTGAGCCTGTTTAAGGAGCTTGTTATCCTGTGGTGTTTCATCTGAGGGCGCATATCAAACAGTAGTAACCTGGAAGTAATTCTGTATGGCAGCTATCTGTTTAATAGGTACCACCAGAATTAGGTGATCTCTTGTTTCTATGACGGGGTTATCCCGTAGTTCAAGTAATTGTTCACCGCGTATAATAACATTAATGCTGACTCCTTCGGGCAAGGTGAGCTGATCACACTGCAAGCCGACAACGCGTGAAGTTTCCTGGTTGCCTTCGACAATGATTTCCAGAACTTCCAGTGAGCTACCGTGAATGGGGCACACATTAACAACGCCACCTTTGCGAACATAGCGCAGGATATTGGCAGATGTGATTCGCTCAGGGGAAAATACAGTATCAATGGTGCTACTGAGGATCATATCCATATAGGTTGTCTTGTTGACCAGACAAATGGTCTCCCGAACTTTCAGTTTTTTTGCCATCATGCTGGACAAAATATTGGCTTCATCACTGGAAGTGAGGGCACAAAACACGTCACTGTCACTGATGCCTTCGTCTTTTAATAAATCAGGATCAGTTGCATCACCTGATAGTACAATGGTTTTTTCTAGTTGTTCTGCAATACTGCGAGCGCGCTTGTCATCTTTTTCAATAATTTTGACCTTGAAATTCTCCTGTAAGGCAATGGCCAGGCGCTTACCTACATGTCCTCCACCAGCGATAATAATACGCTTGTAGGGTTTGCTTCCCTGTTGAAACAGGTTAATGCTTTCAAGGAGTTGGGTGCTGGGGATGGTATAAAGTAACCTGTCGCCACTGGCAATGAGAATATCGTTGTCAGCGGTCAGTAGTTTATTGTCCCGAAAAATGGCAACACAACGAATATCAGGCATTGCTGCATGTATCTCTCTCAGTGGTTTATTCATTGCCGGTGAATTTGTCTGAATATTCAGGGAAACCAGCTTGAGTGCGCCATTATTAAAATCGTGAAGTTGACGGACGCCGGGGTACTCAATCAGGCGCTGTACGTAATCGGTTACCAGTGATTCCGGACTGATGAGCTCATCAACATGGATATTGTTGTTAGTGAAGATTTCAGGGTAAGCAAGGTAGTGGATATTGCGAATACGTGCAATGATGAGGGGGGGGTGGTATAGCGCCCAGGCAATTTGACAGGCAGTCATATTGTCCTCATCTCGTGGCATGACAGCGATGAGGAGGTCTGCTTCCTGGATATTGGCACGTTCCAGCGTATCAGGAAAGGTGCCGAAGCCGGCAACGGTAGCAATATCGACCCTGTCCTGTAATTCACGCAGACGTTCCGGGTTGATATCTATAACAACCACATCATACCCTTCATTGGCAAGACTACGAGCGACTGATGAACCGACGTGCCCAGCACCTAGAATAATTACTTTCAACCTGAAATCCTCAGTTGGACAGGGTAGGGTATGCGGCTGTGATGGTGCATGGCAAGGTGTAACGGCGCGAAATGGTCATTACCTTTCAAGCCGTTACAACGCAGACATGCACCATCACGGTTGTGCAATCTGCCCTGTAGCGACCTCACCCACTGAATGAAGCCTGAACAGGTACTATTTTCCTGTAAAATCATAAGAATGATATTTGCTCACAGCGACCAACTGTAGATTTCAGGTTTAACCTGAAATCTACAGTTTGCTGTAAGAAGATTGCCTTCTCCATAATGCAATGGTATGCGAAGTATAATCCATCATAAGCGGTTACGGGTAGCATTTAAGTTATTATGATGGTTATAAGATTAATTTTTTCTGATGATTCAGAAATTCAGCCACATATGAACCAGAATACTGGCAGCATAGCCAAGTGCTATGGCTGGCGTCCATTTTAGATGGCTAAAGAAAGTATATTTTCCTCTTGCCTGCCCCATCAGGGCGACGCCTGCGGCTGAGCCAACGGATAATAGACTGCCGCCAACACCCGCAGTCAGGGTAACCAATAACCATTGTGCTGTGCTCATATCTGGATGCATAGTCAGTACGGCAAACATGACCGGAATATTGTCAATAATGGAAGAGAGTATGCCTACAAGGATATTTGCAGTGGTTGCACCCAATTGGTTGTACATAAGGTCAGATGCCATACTGAGATAGCCAAGAAACCCAAGACCGCCAACGCTAAGTACCACACCATAGAAAAAGAGCAGGGTGTCCCATTCTGCTCGGGCTATTTTGCTGAACACGTCGAAGGAAACCACGTCACCAATAGTGCCATTTTTGTCTTTTATTGTTTTCGCAGGAATGTCCTTACTGGCTGTTTTCTTGAGAAAATAACCAAAGAACTGTAAATAGCCCAACCCGGTTAGCATGCCAATGACAGGAGGTAGTCCAAGGAAGTTGTGAAAGCTTACCGCTGTCACAATGGTGAGCAGGAACAGCAGAATAATACGTCTGGCACCACGTTGCATGGCAACTGGCTTGGCGTTAGTTGCAGGATTCTCATTTGGGATGGCAAAATGCATCAGGGTAGCAGGCACGAGGAAATTTACTAGTGCGGGAAGAAACAGGGCGAAGAATCCCCAGAAATCAATAATCTCCTTCTGCCAGACCATCAATGTAGTGATATCACCAAAGGGGCTGAAGGCACCGCCAGCATTCGCTCCCACAACAATATTGATACATGAGATCGTGACAAAGCGTTTATTATCACCTCCAACTGCCAGAATAACTGCACACATTAGTAATGCTGTTGTCAGGTTGTCTGCGATAGGTGAGATAAAAAAGGCGAGGAAGCCTGTAAGCCAGAACAAACCACGGAAGCTAAAGCCCTTTTTAATAAGCCAGGCGCGTAATGCAGAAAATACACCGCGCTCTTCCATTGCATTAATATAAGTCATGGCGACCAGCAGGAAGAGCATCAGTTCGGCAAATTCTAACAGATTGTGGCGTACCGCATGTTCAGCCATCTCAGACATACCGTGCTTGCTATAAACAACCCCTATCATGGCCCAGATTATGCCTGCTGCGATAATGACAGGTTTGGACTTGCGCAGGTGGGTGTATTCCTCAGTCATTACCAGCAAATAGGAGAACAGGAAGATAGCAAGTGCTGCAAAACCGATGGCACTGTTTGTCAGATCCAGTGTTGCGTATTCGATGTTCTCACCCAGAGCAAGTGCAGGTATTAGTAAGGTAGATAAGAAAAGAGTAGTTTTTTTAAATAGATTGGAATGGAACAATTGACTCAAAAAATTGGCCTCTTAAGCAAACTTAGTAAATTAGGTTAAGCATGATCATCATGATAACCAGGAACAGTATGGTCATAATACTACCAGCACGCATGAAGTCGGGCACTCTATAGCCTCCTGGTCCCATTGTTAAGGCATTCACCTGGTGGGTAGGAATAAGGAATGAGTTGGAGGTCGCGATTGCCACAGTGAGTGCGAACAGGGCTGGGTCTGCACCTACACCTCGGGCTATATTGACAGCCAGTGGCACTAGTAAAACAGTTGCTCCAACGTTTGACATGACCAGTGTAAAGAATGTCGCTAATACCGCAATGGAAAGTTGTATGATCCAAATTGGCATATCACCGACAACCGAGAGTGTCTGATCAGCAATCCACTTAGCTGTGCCAGTCTGTTCTACCGCAAGCCCCAGGGGGATTAGGCTGGCGAGCAGAAATACCGTTTTCCAGGAAACTGCTTCGTAGGCTTCATCAATGCTCAGTACACCGGATAAGACCATGCCTATCGCTCCGGTTAATAATGCAATGGACAGACGGATATCGGTAAATAACACCATTGTCAGTGCAATAGTAAAGAAAATACCAGCCCATAACACCTTATGGGGGCGTAATTCCTCGCGCGGATATTCTGTGGTGATTACAACGAAGTTGGGGTCTTGCTCCAGCCGCATGAGCGTTTCCCAGGTGGTGTGGACGACTAATGTATCTCCAGAGTGAAACGGTATATTGCGTATATCCTCACCCTCATGCATGGTTTTTCCATCACGATGCAGACCAACCATAGCAATACCATAGGTCTTACGCATCCAGACATCACGCGCACTTTTGCCAATCAGTTTGGATCTGGGAGGAATAACAACCTCAGCAATTCCAGCCTTGGTAGGGGAGAGTGCTTCTGCAAATGTCCTTAGCTCATTACGTCTTTTTAGACTAAACTGCTTAATAAAGTGGTTAAGGTCTTTAGGTTCTGCAACCACACCCAGTACCATTCCTGCCTTTAGCCCTGTATCACGATCTAGAGCACCCGGACCAACACGTGTTTCCTGACCAGGCAATTTGGTAGCGATAACCCTCACCCTATATTCTGTTTCAACATCGTCAAGGTGCTTGCCAATCAAGTTGCTACCATCCGGGATGACCACTTCAAACAGTTCGTAGTCTATGCCATACACATCATGAAAATACTTCATGGCTGCTTCGCCTGTGGCGCTGCTTTCACTCTTGGTCGCAGGCAAAACAAAGCGACCTGCCAGGACAAAATAAAGTACACCAGTTGTTACCAGCGCGACACCGATCGGGGTCACTGAGAACAATCCCCATGTGTGCATTTGCTGATCAGCAGGAAGGGTAGAATTAGACGTGTGTATCAGGTCGTTTAACAGGATAAGCGGTGAGGAGCCAACCATGGTCATTGTGCCACCCAGGATGGCACAAAACCCCATAGGCATCAGCAAGCGTGACATGGGAAGCCCGGAGCGTGCCGAGATGCGTGCCACAACGGGTAAAAACAGTGCTGCTGCCCCAACATTCTGCATAAATGAAGATATAAAGGCAACGGTCGATGAGATGATTGGGATGATGCGTTTTTCAGAGGTTCCACCTACCTGCAAAATAAACGCTGCAACCCTGGACATAATGCCTGTTTTATCCAGTCCGGCACCAATAATCATTACGGCAATGATAGACATCACTGCATTACTGGAAAAGCCGTCGAATAGCCGATTAGGGTCAACAAGGCTGTTCTCTAGCCCCATGATGGGGGCAAGTAAGCTGGTCAATCCCAGCAGAACCATGATGCTAACGGCTGCTATATCTACATCAACGATTTCAAATGCGAATAAGTAGATGGTGAGTAGCAGAATGGCTGTTACCCAGGCTATCTCAATTGCTGGTGCTACGTAAGCTAGAAAGGCGCCTAACAGAATAAACAGTAGAACTGATATAATTTGTTTTTTTGTTAGTTCTTTAATCATAAGTACTTGTATTGTTGCTTTGTTTGTCGGTCCCGTATTTCCCAAGAAGCCTCTGATCAAGCCGTGAGCAGTTTTCTCGAAGCTAAGGAGCTCTTGAGACTGGTTTTCTTGAGGATAATTATAGCCTCATTAATTATAATCAGTACCTCCTTAGCTCTTTTTTATATTAACGCTTGTCTGAACCTTGCTGGATTTAACAAAAGTGCAAGGATGTCTCCTGGCTTGTCCGAGAGCTAAGTTTCTCAAAATTTTAATCAATATATAGTGGTTCTTGTGCTAAAAAAGCACTGTATGTTGTTGCTGTATTTTTTAAAAGCTAGCTCTCAGATAGCCTCCTATGTTCCTGTTTTTTGACAGCCTCCTGGAAACGCTGTCTTTTGCAATGTCAGGACATGCGACTTCAGTCTTGTCCGGACCACCACGATGCTACCTGGTGTCAGGCTAAGTCGTACGCCCTAAGTACCTTGAATATCCCGGGTAAACTACTTGTTAAAGGGTAATTACTCAGCGTAATAAACAGCAGTGTCTGTAAATTATTGATTATTAGGGTGTTGTAAATACATCCCTGTAAGTTCTTCGGCAGCATCCCCTGCTGTCGAAGCCTAATAATCAATAACTCACCGCCTTACATACAATTACCCAGAGTTATGTAATGTAAAGAGTAGAATGCTATCTGGGGGATTTCTGGCTATAAAAGGCTCATCCAAATAGCATTGAACAGTGTCAGTTACTCACCATAGTGATCAAGATAATCTTGCATGGAAGCAGAAATAACTTTTTGTGCATGTTCCCGACCGTAAGGTTCGCCAATTTTTACACTACATTTCTTGCCAGGCTGCATCTTGTAAGTTCTGAAATAATGATCCAGGCGCTCAATAAGTACATGAGGCAGGTCATCAAGCTCACGCGCATCACCCCAGATATTATCAGTTGCCAATACGGCAATGATCTTGTCATCGGCTTCGTCATCATCAATCATAGGCAAGCCACCTAACACGCGGGCATGTAGCAGAATGTCAGAACGGGTAATGGGTCTTTCGGAAAATACACAGATGTCGAGTGGGTCTTTGTCACCTTTTAGGTCATCCCCCATTAGCATGGCTGTTCTTTTTCCGCAGTAAGTTCTGGGGATAAATCCATACAGGGAGGGTTGTAGTGATGATGCGCGTTGTGGGCGATCCACCATCAGGTAACCCGTCTTTTTCTCAGTTTCGTATTTTACTGGGTCAAACGGAGTGATTTCGATATAAGCATTCACAACCTCGGGGGCATTTTCTCCTGCATCGAGACCATGCCAGGGATGTGGACGCCAACGGTAGAAAGCATCTGGAAAGGGCATTGTTGTTCCTTAAATAATGGTTGATTAATAATGGGGCTGAATACTACACGTTTACGCGAAAACTTCGAAGCTTTTTCCAGCAGGTGTGAAGGTGGTGAAGCAAGATACGTTCAAAACACCCTCCGGAGGAAAGGGAGGGTGTAGACCTTGGAGCAAGATAGTCTGAGAAGCAACTATCTTGAGGGTGAGTATAGATGAATTACAATGTAATGAAATTAACCTGAGTTTAGATTAGTGGATTTCCTGCGATAAGATCTACGCTGAATTCTCCAATTTCTGCAAGTCTATCCTCATTTAAGATGCGTAGCCTGCGACGATGACAATCAATGACGTTTTCCCTGGTAAATTCTCTGAGTATACGATTGACATGGACATTGGTTAAGCCCACAGCGTCGCCGATATCTTCCTGTGTTAGCGGGAAGGTAATGGAATTGTCTTGCCTGTTATAATGATGGCTCATCTGTTTCCGGGTTCTGTGAAACAGCTCCAAAAGTAAAAAAGCAATGCTTTCGTGTGCATCTTTGCGGCTGCCGAAAGTTTGATGGTGTTGGCAAAGACTCATGTCTCTGGACTCCATGGTTGCCAGACGTAATGCCAGTATAGGTTGCTCATCAAACATCTTTTTTAAACGATGGCGTGGAAAACCACAAACAATAGATTCAGTTAATGCCGAAACTGAGTGTGAAATAACTCCGTTAGCATCTGCCTGAAAGCCCAGGAAATCCCCTGGCAGTGCAAAACGCAGAATTTGCCGTTTGCCAGTTTGTGATGTCTGATACATTGCCATCCAGCCATCAAACAAGGTATAGACATACTCCGGTTTGGATCGCTCGATATAAAGTCGCGTTTTTGCAGGGACTATGAACTGATGCTGGCGGTATTTCTGGGTCCATTCCAGCCTTTCCTTTGGAACGCCCTGAAATAATGCCATGTTTCGGATAGGGCAGTCTGTACACTTCGTATGCGGTTGACTTCGTACTCTTACACAGTTGTTATTCATTACTTGTCCTGCCTTAGGCTTGCTTGATAAGTATGTATGCCAATGACATGCTCCACTAACCAACAGTATATTTGACAGGACGCAGATAAATCTAAATCTATATCAATATTTCCTCTATTTTATTATGGGTTTTGTCGAACCATGATCACCGATGGGGTGGAATGGTTGCTATTTAACCATTAAGTGGTCTGAAATAAAGGTGAAACCAGATAAAGTCATTTTGTGATTTAGTGTGTTGCAGTTTCAGCAGATTGATGTGTGTGTGCTTGTTGGAGCATCTGCTGCTTGGTCTCTATGTAACTCGATAGTTTCTTGGCCTGTTCCATTTTTGGATCAAGTCGTAGTGCTTCATTTGCCATGACCTGCGCCATGCTGTATTTCGATTGATGTAAATAGGCAATGCTAATGGCAGCAAACAGGCGCGGGTTTTCAGGATCCAGTGTGATTGCCGTTTGGTACTCAGGTATTGCTTCGGCGGTTTTGTTCTGGCTGAGCAGTAGGTCAGCGAGTCTGGCGTGTGCTTTTGATGAGTCCGGGTTTGCATTGATTGCCTGCTTAAAGGTTTTCTCAGCCAAATCCAGTTTTTTGTCAGCCCAATACTGATTGCCTTGATCAAGTAGTGATAAGGCTGGTTTTGTGGTTTTATCTGTAGATTGGTCGTTACAGGCAGTTAATGATAATGTTGCAGTTAACAGGCTAATGAGTATTAGAGGGATAAATGGGGGGATTTTCTTCATTTAATACACCTGGTTATGGATTTTATAACCCCCTTCTTGAGAAGGGGGTAACAGTGCTTGACTATTTGGCTGTAGCAGGTGCTGGAGCTGCTTTCTCGGTTTTCTTGCCCAGGCCATATTTAGCTTTGGACTGTTCAATAGCTGCCTTGCGGGTAGCTTTTTGTTTATCTGTCAGCTTGTCGTCATACCATTTATGGTTCTCCTGGTTAAGTACCTCATCCAGCTTGGCTTTAAGTGTCTTGCCTGCTGCCTGCTTCTGCGCATCTTTTGAGTTAATTCCAGCTTTGGCCAGTTCATCAAGCTGGGGAATAAACTCGGTATAGAAGTGTTTGGCTACTTCATAGGTACCATGCCAGTGGGTGTAATCAGGTCCCATCATGGCTGTACCCATGCGCGCACGTCGACCTTCGTGATGCCACAGCTCAAACCATACCCAGTCCAGTTTATTGCTAAATTTGGCAGGTCTTAGCAGTGGTTTGGCTGCTTTCATTAATGTCAGTCCTGGTTTGGCGAATTTCTCATTATAGAGTGTGATTAAACCATCATATTGGGTATAGAAGTTCTCAATATACTCATCGTTGTGACAACTTGAACAGACATCTTTCATGTTGTCACGTCGGTCTTCCCAGCCGAGGTCAGCTCCCGGTAAGCCCATCTTCGCATCAACGGTTTCTGGTCTTACGGAAATGGGTGGCTTGTTATTCCAGGAGATCCGTGTACCCACATCATGTGTAACAGGCTGTTTGCGCGTTGCACTCATATGGCAGGTGGCACAAGTTGGACCCGTGAAGTAGTCTTCGCCAGCAATCCATTTCGGATTATCCAGCTTGAGTTCTTCGCGATGTGCTGCAAATTGAATACCATGCTTGGATTCCTCATAGATCTCCTTTTGGGGGTGATCAGGTCCTAGGTGGCATTTGCCACAGGTATCGGGTTCTCTTGCCTGAGCCACTGAGAACTGGTGACGTGCATGACAGGCGGTACATGAGCCTTTGGAGCCATCGGGATTGATACGTCCAATACCGGTATTAGGCCAGGTCGCAGGATCCAGTTCACCATCTTCGTTTACTTTTATAATAGAGCCATGACATTGCCAGCATCCTGATACGGCTGCCGCAGAGTTGCCTTTGGGGAAGCCCTCGGTGATAAAGGCGCTATTGCCTTCAATCACTTCAGCCAGCAGGTTATCCAGAGAGGCAAGAATATTGGCAGCTGCGGCATGATGGGATGCTTCTGCCTGTTTTACTTCCTTGGCGTGACAGTTAGAGCAGTCTTTGGGAGATACGATGATAGATATGTTTTTCTTCACTTTTTTCTCATCATGAATAAAAGCATCCGGGTCGTCGGCGTCCGCTGCGTGACACTCATAACAACCGACGTTGGCTCGGTAATGTTTACTTGCGCCCCATTGTTGAACAATTCCGGGGTTGTTCTTTTTATGGCAGGTAACACATTGTCTGGTTTCTTCAGACATCTCTCCGGGTGGTTCTTTCGCCGAACCCCAAAGTGTTGTACTGAAAAATAGAATGGTCAGGCAGACGCCCCACCGAAAGATGGATGGTTTTTTCATGGTTAGCTCCTCACATAGCGAATGGTGATATGTAACCAGTTAACCTATGAATGGAAAGGTTATTTGGCACATACTGACTTAACTATAGGAGAGCTTTTTTTAAGCTGTTTTAATCTATATTAAAAACTGCAAAATAAAAATAACTGATACATACAATATTCAGGGCTGTTGTGATTTACCCTTAAATTCCCATCATCAACTGCTCTAGTTCGGGCAAGCTGATTTTCGCAACTTTAGCAAGTGCAGCTTTGTCAGGGATGCCTAATGAGCGGTTTTTGCATAGAATCAAGCCCTGTTTTCTTAAAGATTGAAATACCCTGTTCACATGGATAGGGGTAAGTCCTAATGCGTCAGCTATATCTTCCTGTGTAATTGGGAAGGGGATACGTTCGGGATTGTTTAAAAGAGAGGCTTCACGGATAAACAGACTTAACAGTAAATAGGCTACTTTAGTTTCTGCGGGGTGACTTGCTATGGTAGTCAACGCTGTGTGGCAACGTTTAATAGTGGTTTCGGTAATAGAGCTTAGTGCAAAAGCAAGTTCGGGTAGCTCAGATATAACCTCACGGAAGCGGTCAATAGGGAATGCACACAGCGTGACATCCGAGACAGCAATAGCAGAATGATCGAGCTGCTTGTTTTTGCCAACTTTATAGCAGAGAAAATCACCCGGAAGGGCGAAACGAAGTATTTGGCGATCACCATTTCGCAGGTTTTTAAACAAGGTAACCCAGCCTTTGTAAACAGTGAAGGCTTTAGTGGGAATGTCGCCTTCATAGTATAGATATTCTCCTGCGGTGTAAGAGACTTGCGAGGAGCGTAAGGCACGAGCTCTGTCAAGGTGTCTGGTTTCAAGTTCGCCAAACAGGGCGGTAGCACGAATGGCACAATTCTCACATTTTGGCAAATTTACGGTGTTTAACTTCATGGCAGGTTTGTATGTTCCCAAGAGGATTTTAGAAGCAGGCAACAGGGATGTTTAGACTGAGTCCTGAATTCGTGACTTCAAAGTCCAATAAGTAAAGGTAAGTTGTTGTTTTATAGTAGACAATTTGCAATTTATGGTTGAGCCAAAATTTCACCTGCGGGGCGAAGTTTTGAAATCACTAAAAATCACAATTTGTTCCACAATAATCAATAACCTATCAAGTTAAATTCCCGCTTGAACTCACAGATTCAGGTGAGTAACAGGTGCAAAGTCTGACCCGGATTATAGTGGTGTACGCTTGACTTGATCGATTCCCTTACTCCAGTAGTGGATATGATTGCATGATAAGCAAGCATCGTAATAGAAATTCTGCTGCAAGACGATCTTTTTTATTATCAAAACTATAGATGTATGAATTGATATATATCATTTCTTTTGATAATCTTCTTCATACTCATGACACAAGTCATCTTTTTGTTATGAGTCAAACTTTCCAAAGGAGCTATCCATGATCAGAAAAACCTTCGCTTTGGCGGCATTATCAGCCGCTATCGGTGCGGTGACCCTGACATTACAGCAGCCCCTGTTGGCTGATGATGCTGCGCAATCTGATGCAGCACCAGAGACTAAGCCAATAGATAAAACAAAACCGAAGAATGATTACAACATAACCATCAACTATGAGTTGGGGATGCATTGTACAGGCTTCGATTTTACATACTGCTGTGTGTTACCACCGTATAACTCAGTTCAATCTCAAGTCATCAAGACAGCAACAGGCAAGAAAAAATACCCTGAATTGCTGGAGTCGGATGAAAAAGAGCATGATGTCGTTGTTGACGGCAAAAAACGTATGAAGTTGGCATATGGCTTTGTGAATAACACCTATTCTGAAGGTGCTAAATTAGCCTACTGGAGTGTACCGTATGATGTGAACGGTGATGGTAAATATACCGACAACGAAAATGTTGCCAATGCTTACTGGACGCACCTGTATGTATATAAGGATTTAAAAGGCACAAACCCAACTGGTGGCAGTAAGGATGCTGACAAAAAATATGTAGGTCTACAAATTCCTGTACCTATGGATAATGGTCCAGCTGGTGCCGCGGTTCCCAGTCCGATGAGTGGTGGGCATCTGCACTATACCGGCGAGCATGGTACTCAGGTATTTACCAAGTCACCTGTACTGGATAATGTTCCTATTTTGCTGACTAACCCTGGCATCTGGGATGCTCTGGGGCTTCCATTGACCCCATTTAATGACAATATGATCGCTAAAAGCCCGCTAACCCTGGTTGAAAGTGATATCCGTCCTTTCCAGGAAAACTGGGTTGCATTGGTTGATGCAGAAAGTGGCAAGCCGATTCTGGACAGTCATACTGGTGAGCCAGTACGCTTCGTGGGTACTAACCCCATTGATGTACCTGCCTGTTCCAAGTGTCATTCCAATGAGGCAGCCAATGGTAAGAAGTACAATCTCTACAAGCAGGAAAAAGCTTTCTGGAAAAGTCTGGGTGCTTCAGACTGGATTGCCAACCTGAAAGCGACTTCTGTCTCTGTGCTGGAAATGCACGACGACAAAAATGGTACGGAGTTCCTGAAGAACTACAAGCCTGACGGTCGTGAAGTCAGTAACCGTATTGGTCGTGACCCAGTGCTTTGCCAAAAGTGTCATGCAGACAACGTTATCGGTGTGCTGTCATCCAAAACGCATAAGGGCAAGGATGGCAAGGAGAAGACTATTCCTCCTTTAACAGAAGCATTACACTTTGTGCACTTGCAAAAAGCTCCGTTACCAGACTCTCACGGAAGGACAGGTGCTTGTCAGGCCTGTCATCCATCACACCGTCAGGACGGTGGTCTGGATGGTATCCTGATTACAGACGATGGCAAGAATGCCTTTGCCAATGGTGATAACCGTGATGCGAAAGGTTGTTTTGCAGGTCGTGATGTTCATACCAACCGTAATAAGGAAAAAGATGGCGCAGGGACACCTGAGCATCTGAATGCGATTGGTCAATGGCTCCAGGAAAATGTTTCCCAGATCGGTAATGGTAAAGGTGGTAAAGGTCTATGGTGTACCAACTGTCATAGCCAGATCTCCCGCGAGCTTTATCAGCGTGACAATATTACACACGCTTTCAAGCAAGAAGGAGAGACTTTACGTAACAAGTCTCTTGAAGAGATTGCCAAAGCTCTGGGTATGAAAGATGTCAAGGAACTGGCTGATACTTATCTTGATCCAAAGGTTGTCCTGAATAGCAAGGGCGAAGCGGATGTCAAAAAGTCACATGCACTGGATTTCTGGAATCCTGACCATATGACGCCTGATATTGCTGTTATTGCATTGAAGGGTGATGGTCCGATGGTAAGTAAAGACGCTGATGGCGACGTGAATGTCTCTATCCTCTCTGCAAACCCAATGGCAAAGATCGACAAGAAAGACCTGCCAAAAGGTGCTACGGGATCAACCGCGGTTCCATATAGTGCGGCTACACATGGTAAGGAATACTGGCTATCAGCTGGTGAACCACACTGTGCGAACTGTCACGCTGCGCCTTACGTGGAGGGTCAGGGCGGTGTTGCCTTCCCAATCAACCAGCCTGGCAAGTACAGCTTGAGTCGTTACTCAAAAGGTCATGCAGGTCTTGCTTGTCAGGCATGTCACCAGTCTATTCATGGTCTGTACCCAGTTGACCCTGGTACTGATAGCACTGCATACAAGCAGGCTGCCATGTATAACCCTGATGGTTCTCATGGTCCGCTTAAATGTGCTGCCTGTCATGAAGTCAACGAGAGTGGCGTGCCATTCCTGGTTAAGGCGGATGATGATGATTACAAGTTTAACGGTAAATCAATCGTCGATGATTTTGATGCTGCTGTTTCCTGGATGCATCAGAGCGCACCTGACCTTGGTGGCAAGATTCCTGATGAGGATGATGAAGAAAGCGAATAATCGTTATTCGAAATCAGTATCTTGATTTTATAAGATAGTTATGAAGATGGGGGAGCTTATGCTCCCCCAAGTTTTGTGAGTAGTTTATTTTTTAACTTTTTCTGTTGCGACTGCATATGAAGCCTGAAAAATTTAAATAAGTATTCTTAGACAGCCTCCGGCTTAGTAAATAAATGATTGAACTTACGGGAAAAAATAAATGAGTGTATTAAAAACTGCAAAACTACTAAAGCATTGTTCTTTGGTTGTTTTGTTATCAACAACGCTAACTCTGACTGTATTATCACCTTCTGCAAGTGCTTTGGCAGAATCACAAACTCTGGTGACGGTTGAGAACCTGAAAGTAACGGATAAGGATCTGGAGGAGGCACTAAGAAGTTCGCCCTTCTATACCCAGTTTAACGCAATGAGCGAGGATGAACAGGGAGCATTGCGTGGAAATATTCTAAAGCGCCTGGTTACTTCACGCTTATTGAGTTTAGAAGCTCGTGCCTCTAATTTGGCTGATACAGCGGAATTTAAAAAGGAAATTTCCACTTTTCGCAACGGGTTACTATACCGTCATTATATGCAGAGTTTACGTAATAAAATTACGCTACCAGATGATGTGGAGAAAAAACTCAAAAAAGACTATAAGGGTACGCCCGATGCCTTCAAGGCTGCAAAAGCAGCTTACATCAGCAAACAATATGAGGGGCTTCATGATCTGACAGTAAAAAAACTCCGCGACAAGTATCATGTAGTTTTACATGAAGACCTTGTCTCTGTTGATAGCAGTCCTGACACAGTTATTTTGCAGGGTGATGGTGGAATCAAGTTAACAATGGCTGATGTTTATAATGCAAAAAAAAATACCACGGGTACGCCTCCAACTAAAGATATGCTGCTGGAAAAAATTTACCAGTTAGCTGAAATCCTGGTAGTTGCTAAGGCTGCTGAAGATGAGGGTGTAGATGTCACTGCTCGTGTTGAAGGCTATAAAAAAGAAAGGTTACCTGCGTTATTTCTTGAGAACTTGCAAAACAAGTGGACTGCTGATGAAGCTGTATTAAAAAAATACTATGATGAGCATCCTGATGCATCATTTATTCCACAGCGTTGGCATCTGGGCATGATTGTTCTAAAAACCAGGGATCAGGCAGAGAAGGTTCTGGCACGAATAAAAAATGGTGAGAGCTTATTTAAGCTTGCTGGAGAGATTAGTATCGACCCCTATGGAAAAAAGCATAGTGGTGATATGGGCTGGGTAAGGGAAAAAACTGGCAATCCAGTCATTGAAAACGCTATTAAAGATCTGGAAGACGGCAAAATTAGTGAGATTATTGAAACGAAAAAGGGCTATATTATAGCCACCATTCTTGATCGCCGACCTGGTGGTGTTAGGCGTTATATAAGTATGAAAGACAAGATACGTCAATTAGTTATTAGTGAAAAAATGCATGGCTACCTTCAGGAGTTGCAAAAAAAGTATAAAGTGACCTGGAATCTGTTGAAGAAGGATAAGACACAAGTTCCTGAGTCGTAACGCCCTACGGGTGGCATAATGACACAACTGGGTTGTGTGCATAACTCACCCGCCTTTTATCCAAATACGCTGAGTAGTTACTAAAAGAGATAAGTAGCTACTCAGCGTAACGATATGAATGTGTTAAGTTGTTGATTATTTGAGTTTCTGCAGCAGGGGGTGTCGCAGATCTTACAGGGATGTATTTACAGCGTCCCTAATAATCAATAATTTGCCGCTTCCGATGTTTATTATGCTAAGTAGTAAAAATGAAAAAGTCACTGCTAAAATCACTTCCACTAGTCATATGTGTCCTCGCTACAACTTATGCGTGTGCAGACAAGAGTGCTGATAAAGC
>JALVFC010000023.1 GCA_027030285.1 Thiotrichaceae bacterium
TTCATCAAGAGAAAGCTCACGTGACAGGATAATGCGTTCCAGACCGTAGTTTTGCCAGAATTTTACGGCTGCATAATTGACTGTATTTGCCTGTACTGACAGGTGCAGAGGCATCTCTGGCCAGCGTTCCTTGACCATCATGATCAAACCGGGGTCTGCCATAATGAGTGCATCAGGCTGCATGTCAATCACGGGTTCCAGGTCTTCCATAAAGGTTTTGACCTTGCTGTTATGTGGCATGGTATTGACAGCCACAAAGAATTTTTTCCCGAGTGCATGGGCTTCAGCAATGCCTGTGGCCAGGTTGTCATTCATAAATTCATTATTGCGCGCCCGCAAGCTGTAGCGTGGTTGTCCGGCATATACGGCATCTGCGCCATAGGCAAAGGCATAGCGCATCATTTTTAATGTACCTGCGGGGGATAGTAACTCTGGTATTTTCATGAATCTGACGGTGTCATTCTTAATTTCCGGGAAACAGCGCATTATATCGTTGAATTGCTGTTTTAGATATGTTTAGTTAAACATCATCGGATATAATTTCTGATAGTACTTTTATCTTACAGGAAATCATCATAATGCCTAAAACATCGCAATTTGCTGACGTCATGATAAAAAATCCTATGTTTTCAGGTTTGCCAGCTGAAGATTTCAGAAAAGTTTCGAAGTCGTCAGTTTATATGGAAATGAAATCCGGTGATGTTCTGTTTAGACAGCAAGATCCTGCAAATGAGTTTTTTCTTTTAGTGACAGGCAAAATCAAACTCAGCCTGCTGTCTGTTGAAGGTACTGAAAAAGTAGTTGATATCATTAATGCGGGTAATACTTTTGCTGAAGCCATTATGTTCAGGGGGATGCCGGGTTATCCTGTGAATGCGGAAGCTGTTGGTGATTGTAGTGTACTGCGAATTAATGCTGAGGTTTATAAGGATATCCTGAGGAAGTCTCCAGAAGCCTGTTTTATGGTGATGAGTCGGTTGAGTGTTCGGATTCACTGGTTGATGACGGAGCTGGATCGGCTTAGTCTGCATAATGCCACTTACCGCCTGGTAAGTTATCTGCTTGAAAATGTACCCAAAGATGTCACCGAGGAAACTGAGATCCAGTTGGCAATTCCCAAACACGTACTTGCGTCTCGCCTGTCAATTACACCGGAAACATTCTCGCGCACTATCAAAAGACTGGTAAATGAAGGTAAGCTGGAAGTACATGAGAGTCATATTATTTTGCAGGATCTGGAAGAGCTGCGTCGTATGATCGCTGTGTGAGCGGTGCTGTTTTTCTCTGTAAGAATAATTTCAATTACCCGGTTCTTCCAGCTTTTCAATTAGATGTGTTAATCTTGCAGAAACAATGTCAAGGTTACAACTATGCAGTTTCGTCTATTGCTTTACATAGTATTGTATTTACTGGTGTCAGTTCATGCTATTGCTAAACCCGTAAAATCACCGATACAAACCATTCCCCGAACCATCATCGAGCAAATTTGCAGGGACTTATCTGAAGATAAAAAAGGCTGTCAGGTCGGCGATGTAATCCACTATATCCAAAGTTTCAAACTGGATAATGATCAGTTGTTGCTTTATTTCTATCTGCTAAACAAGCAACTGAAAGCACCACATAAATATCCCAGGGGAGTCACACTACCTGTCAAGGTGAATATGCAAGGCGAATGGTTAACTGGCAATGCTTTCGTGGGTGAGCCACAGCAGATTATACGTGACAACAGTGGACATTTATGGATGCATGCCCAGTTTAACAGTGTCGGCAAAAGTCCCCGGCTGCTTTACAGCAAAGAAGGTTTGCAGTGGCTTGATGTAGACTTGCCAGGTGATGAACTTTCAATGTCTCAATTTGAGGAAATGAAAACAGTTTGCTGGTACAAAGGTAACCTCTATATGAAGTTACAGGCAGATGGACGAGATACGCTCTGGAAAGCGAGCCTTGATAAGCTTCTGGCAGCAATAAAAGCTGATGGAAAGGTTCGCTGGCTGAGTGTGCCTGGCAACAGGATAAATCCAGCTACCTGCAAATCTTACCCGGAGAAAAATAACCATTGGCTTGTTCAGCGAGGCGAGACGCTTAGTTTATTGCGTTACAACGGTGCTGAAAAAGAAATAATACTGAAGATACCAAACCGTACAGTGATCAAAGTCCCATTTTCTGAAAAAACTGCCAAAGCAGAGAATAAGCCTACAAAAAAAGATGCTGTACAAACTACAAAAGAAACACTTTCAACAACTGTTAGCAAGAAGGCAAAAGAGGGCGTTGATAGTAGTACGGAGAGTGGTACAGAGAAAAGTACCGGGAATTACGCCATTCAAATTGGCGCATTTAGCAATCACGTAGTGATACCCAAAAAAGTGGAAATTCTGCAGAAAGCAGGGTTCAGGACTTTCACTCGCTTATTGAAAGTACAGGGCAAAGCAATCAAGAAAGTTTATATAGGTCCATTTACGGATCGCCAGGGAGCAGAGGAAGCGCTTAGTCGGTTACAGGATACTCCCGAAGACAGTCATCATGCAGATGCTTTTGTTCTGAAATTCAGGTAACAACTCAGCGTATTATTCTTGCCTGAAAGGCGTAAGTTATTGGTTATTTCGGCTTCGAACGCAGAGAAGGAACCTGAAACATTACTCCTGATCGGGGTTACCATGCTGATTATGCAGGGCTTCAATGGCTTTTAAAACGCCGCTGGGTTCGTGAAAGTGGGCAATATGGAAACAGGCTTCTCCTTCATAAAGTAAGGGCAGTTTGGTACGACCAATTATGATGCCGCAGGCGCTGGCTAATACTTTTTCCTCGTTGTCACCAAAGGGATCAGAGATAATACCAATGACTTCGCCTTCTTCAACATGAGTGCCCAGGTTAGCAACAGCACGTAAAATACCACTCTGAGGGGCGCGAACCCAGTTGCTGGAGCTTGCCAGCAGGGGTTTTTTGCTAATATCGCAGTGGCTGCCATCTGGCTCAAGCATTTCCAGGAATTGCATGACGCCAATAACACCCGAAACTCCTGCCGTTATAGAAACCTCATTGAATCTCAGGGCTTCACCCGCTTCATAAAGCAGCACAGGTACACCGTTCTTATGTGCTGTTTCGCGGATTGATCCAGGCAATAGCTTTTTGGTGTCCATTACCACCGGGGAGCCGAAAGCACAGGCCATTTTTTTTATTTCCATGCTGAAGCTCAGCTCAGCTCTTATTTGCGGCAGATTGGTGCGTCCGATTGCTGCGGTATGTAAATCAATGCCATGGGTGCATTGTTTGATAATTTCATTGGTAAACAGGTGAGCCAGCCGGGATGCCATCGAACCTTTGGAGGAGCCTGGAAAAGAGCGATTTAAATCACGGCGATCTGGCAAGTAACGCGATTGCGATATAAAACCGTAAACATTAACGACGGGAATAGCGACCAGCGTACCTTTCAAACTAGATATTTCAGGTAAATTAAGTAGTCTGTGGATGATTTCGACACCATTAATTTCATTGCCGTGAATGGCAGCACTGACGAATAGTCGAGGCCCCGCTTCTTTGCCATTGATGACATGCACGGGCATATTAATATCGGTGGAGGTATAGAGATCCGGTAGAGGCACATTGATCGTCTTTTTTTCTCCAGGCAAGACTTCAGTATCAGCAATGGTAATGGAGGTATTCATAGGGTAGGTATCGTCTCTTTTCTGTAATAATAGGAGATTCTAACCTGAATCCGTGATTTCAATGTGGGTAACAAGGAACATGTATGAAATAACTCAACCGTGCCGTAGAGATGTTACTGGTGCGGGGTCGATGACAGCTTCAGGTGCTTTGGCTTTTGGAATACTGGTTTTTGCCGCTTTTCGTGTTTTGGGTTTTTTCGTTTTCATACTTTTTTCCATAAACTGGATCATCATATCAGCAATATCCTTACCGGATGCTTTTTCAATGCCCTCCAGCCCTGGTGTGGAATTAACTTCTACAACAACCGGTCCATGATTAGATCGTAGAATATCAACTCCAGCTACACTTAGCCCCATTATTTTTGCAGAGCGTACCGCGGTAGAGCGCTCCTCTGGTGTTATTTTGATCAGTTTTGCCTTGCCACCCCGATGAATGTTCGAGCGAAACTCTCCCGGACGTGCCTGTCGTTTCATGGCAGCAACCACACGGTTACCAATAACAAAACAACGAATATCAGATCCTTGTGCTTCAGCGATATATTCCTGCACCAATATATTGGCTTGCAAGCCCATAAATGCCTGAATAACACTGTCAGCTGCTTGATCGGTCTCTGCCAGAACTACTCCAATACCTTGTGTTCCTTCAATGAACTTGACGACCAGAGGTGCACCTCCAACCATTTTGGTTAAGTCTTCAATATCACCGGGACGATTGGCAAATCCGGTAACAGGTAATCCAATACCTTTGCAGGAAAGTAGTTGTAGCGAGTGAAGCTTGTCCCGCGCGCGTGTAATGCCTACTGATTTGTTGAGTGAGTAGACTCCCATCATTTCAAACTGACGAACCACTGCGGTGCCATAAAAGCTAACTGATGCTCCTATACGAGGGATAATGGCGTTGATACCTTTCAACTCTTTGCCATGATAATGGATAGTAGGATGATGCGACGCAATATTCATATAACAGCGCAAAAAATCTATGACAATGGGGTCGTGTCCACGCGCTTTGGCAGCTTCAACTAGGCGGTGAGTTGAGTACAGTTTTTTATTTCTGGAGAGTATGGCGATTCGCATGTTATGTCCTTATTTATAGCAGCTTAAAATGAGATGAATGTTGTTGGTTCAATACGCTCAGAGCATTAACCCTCCCGTTAGGAAGGTCAGAATGTCTTTGATAGTTTTCTTCTGTATGCTTGTTTTTTGATTGTCTATTACGTTACGTATTTTGCTTTGCATACAGGTCTTTTGCTTTGAGACGTTTTAACAAAAAAGACTCAGAAGCATTTACCAGCATGGATGGCCGTATTCCCTGACGACCAAGCAACATTCTAAAACGCATATCATCACGGGCGGTTAATGTCATTTCGATGTTGTATGCAAACTTACCGATACTTAACCGGCTTTCGATAACATAGCGTAATTCTTTGTGTCCACCTGAGTCTGTTACTTCACGTTGATCCAATATGGGTGCAATGCACTCCTGAACCAGAGTGGAGTTTTTCTGTAGTGGATGAATATAAAAATGCACCGAATCACGCCCATCATGCGTTATCCTTTTTATGCGAAATGCATGCAGGGCTGAGGTTTTAGCCCCGGTATCCACTTTAGCCTTAATAGCTGGCAGACCTAACTCTGGTAATGACACCCATTCGCGCCAGCCAATAATCAAAGATGAAGCGACATTATAAAGGTCACTCTGTGTTTTAACGTGTTTATTCACTGAATAGATGCCCTTTAATATGAGTGCTTCCAGCCTATTACCCATAGAAGAATAGTAAAGATTTATTATTTCATCTGGTTTGTTTTTTATTTATCTGGTTATTGAGCTATGAATAGAACAATGCTTTGGCTGCTCAATAAAAACGGAAATCACTGGCTGAGTGGTATAGTAAAAAAGGAATTAATGTTGTGAGGATTCTGACGTGAGACTTTAGTCCAATGTCATTAACTTAAGCAGTATCTCTATGAATTAACAGGTATAATACTGATTTCCCTGCCAAACACTGGCAAAGCATTAGAACCAGTAACCCAATAGAATCCTGCTTTGCCACTATCAGGCAT
>JALVFC010000024.1 GCA_027030285.1 Thiotrichaceae bacterium
TAGAGTTTTTAAATATTCTACTATATTTTTTTAGCTGCACACCCAGCATATGAAATAAAGTTGATGCAATATATTACCTGAGTTTAATAAACTCAACTTTCTTATCAACAAAATCCATACCTAGGAAGTTTTTTCTAGCGCAATTCCTGGCTAATACTTCAGCTTCATGTATACATAGCCTCAAAAACAAAGCTAGTTAATATATAAAGTCCAGCTGACCTCAAGCATCTCAACCTAACACGTAGTGTGAGGTACTGTTGTCCTGGTCGTTGAGCTTGCCTTACCAGTAGATAAAAAGGAGATAGGTTAAACTATTCCTGCTAGAGGGTACTCTACAGAGTTAAACGAAACCGCATGCAAACTGCTTCAAACACTTCTGATAGCTCAGCAGGCTAAGGGTAAATAGAATGGAGAAAGCTTTACATGCTGGTTACGCGGCAAGAGCCACGTAACCAGATGTGAACGACAGGGGCTAAATAAGCGGAATAATCAATAAAGCTACGATATTAATTATCTTGATCAGTGGGTTAATAGCTGGTCCTGCTGTATCTTTATACGGGTCGCCTACGGTATCACCTGTCACCGCAGCCTTATGAGCTTCAGATCCTTTACCACCAAAGTTATCATCTTCGATGTACTTCTTGGCGTTATCCCAGGCACCACCACCGGTTGTCATTGAAATCGCCAAGAATAAACCCGTCACGATGGTTCCAATCAAAAGACCACCAAGTGCCTGAGCACCTAAAGCCAAACCAACCACTATGGGAATCAAAACAGGCAATAGGGAAGGAATAATCATCTCTTTAATTGCAGATTTTGTCAGTAGATCAACCGCACGAGAATAATCGGGCTTCTCGGTGTAGTCCATAATCCCGGGCATATCCTTAAACTGACGACGTACTTCCAGAACAACGGCACCTGCGGCTCGCCCTACAGCTTCCATTGCCATTGCACCGAACAGGAATGGAATCATACCACCGATAAACAGTCCAATAATAACCATATGATTGGAAAGCTCGAAAGTAAGGTGTTCACCAGTTTGCACACTCAATCCATGAGTAAAGTCAGTAAACAGCACTAAAGCAGCCAGCGCAGCAGAACCAATCGCATAGCCTTTTGTAACCGCTTTTGTGGTATTGCCAACTGCATCAAGCGCATCGGTACGTTTACGAATATCACTGGGCAAATCCGCCATTTCAGCAATCCCCCCTGCGTTATCTGTTACAGGTCCAAAGGCATCCATTGCAACGATGATGCCTGTCATTGAAAGCATGGAGGTAGCCGCTATCGCAATACCTAATAAGCCAGCAAAGTAATAAGCTATATAAATACCCACACAAATAACAATTACTGGTGCCGCTGTCGATTTCATTGATATCGACAAACCTGCAATGATGTTTGTAGCATGACCAGTTGTTGATGACTCTGCCAAATGTTTAACCGGCTTAAACTGCGTGGATGTATAATAATCTGTAACAATAACCAGTAATGCAGTTACCGCAAGCCCAACCAGAGCACTAAAATAAATAGCATTGGTAGAATATACAGTACCATCAAGTGCCGCAACGCCATCCATAAGCCAGGTTGTCACAGGGTAAAAGAATGCTGCTGCTAATACCCCGGATACAATAAGTCCCCGGTACAGTCCCTTCATCACCTTGCCATCTTCACCTACCGAGACAAAGAAGGTTCCTGCAATGGAAGCAATAATGGATGCCGCACCTAATACCAGTGGATAAATAACTGCATTACTACCCACACCGAAAGTCAATGCCGCTAACATGATGGTTGCTATAATGGTCACTGCATAAGTCTCGAACAAATCCGCTGCCATTCCTGCACAGTCACCAACATTGTCTCCCACATTATCAGCAATAACAGCCGGATTGCGTGGATCATCTTCAGGTATTCCTGCTTCTACCTTACCAACCAGGTCGGCACCCACATCAGCGCCTTTGGTGAAAATACCACCACCAAGCCGTGCAAAGATTGAAATTAGAGAACCACCAAAGGCCAGGCCAACTAGTGGTGCAAGATTAGGGGCACCTCCTTCAGGTCTGAGCCATGCCAGTACTAGCAAGAAGCCGGTCACGCCCAGTAAACCCAGACCAACAACCAGCAGACCTGTCACAGCACCACCTTTAAAGGCGACCTTCATTGCTGAGTTGAGACCTTCATTTGCCGCTTCAGTTGTACGTACATTGGCTCGAACTGCCACCTGCATGCCAATATAGCCCGCCAGACCGGAGAACACAGCGCCAATAGCAAAACCCGTTGCTGTGAGCGCATCCAGGGCAAGCCACAAGGCAACAAACAACACAACACCTACAATAGTTATGGCAGTATATTGTCGCTTAAAGTAAGCAGAGGATCCTTCCTGGATCGATTGTGATATTTGGCGCATTTTCTCGTTGCCTTCGGGTTTGGAAAGAACCCATTTAATGGTGTAAAAACCATATGCAAGCGCAAGAATAGAACTTAGCAGTGCTAGATAAATCGCTATTGACATATTCGACTCCAATTTAAGTTTATGAGGATAGGACTCCCTATTAATCAGATTTTCTTTCGAGTACTTGAGGTAGGTAGATTTCGAGATCCGCAGTGTATAAAGGATCGCAAGAATCAAACCAACGCAGTAATCAGGCAAAAAACAGTTTTAAAAAGATGCCCTATAAAACCGAAATGTTACTGATAAAACGGATCGTACAACGATACTACATTTTGTATATTTGAGGCGCGTGATATTCCTTGAGATGCCATACTAAATGACAAAAGGTTGATCTAGCCAGGTGTTTTGTTTGTTAGTGGTTTGTCAGGTTGGTCAAAGCAACAAGCTGAACAAAACATTTCTTAACTGATATTACTCATGGTGCACCTCATGCGCCAGCGCGACCTCGAGCAATCCGTAGCATGTGTCAACAGGAGACCGTGCCATTATTAATATTAATGGGCATATTAATAAACATCGGAGCTGACAGTTAGTGATTATTAGGGCCGCTGTAAGTACCCCTGTAAACTCTGCGGCAGCCCCCCTGCTGCCGAGTCCTAATAATCAATATCGTTGCGCTGAGGTATGGCGCGACTAGAGTCGTACGTCCAGATCTCCCTTCAAACTGCCAAAAGCCCTGCATTCCTTGGGTGGGTTATTTAAAATGATTCCCTCTGGATTTCTGCCCATCACTGCTTGAACCCAGCCCTTCAACTAACTGATTTGCTCCTGTCAAAGAAAAGCCTTGTGCCGACGATAGACCCGCCAAGGTCGCATTTCCAGATAAACTGGGTACTGCGGTACTTGTTTCATTAACTGTACTTGTCGATGTGCCACTTCCCAGCAAGCTCGGTATAAATACATTTGGTTTTGATGACGAACTACTACTGGATGTATCTAGCGCCCCACCGCCCGTGAGGGAAGGAAAGTTGCTGGAAAAAGCAGAACCACTCTTAACAGTTGATTGCAATGGACTCCCTCCAGTCAAACTAGGAATCGTGTGTGGATTCAAGATGACCGAAGAAGAACTGCTACTCAAAGAGGCGGGACTGCTTTCATTGCTACTTGTGTTACTCAAAGTAGGCAAGGCACTACTTCCAGCTGTCAGACTAGGAATAGCGGGCGGATTAAAAGCCTTGGGTAAATCTGCTGTCGAGAGACTGCCAGTAGTTGGGCTAACAAAACTGGGCAACGGGGCTACATTCAATATCTTTTCAGGTTGACTTGTCGATACTGCGGTTTGCTGGCTATTCTGAGTTATTGCTGGCGTTGTCGCATTAACAGAAGGCAAGGCACTACTTCCACCTGTCAGGCTGGGAATAGCAGGCGGATTAAACGCCTTGGGTAAATCTGCTGTCGAGAGACTGCCAGTAGTTGGGCTGACAAAACTGGGTAACGGGGCTACACGCAGTATTCTTGTGGATGCGGACTGACCTCCTCCTGTTGAAGCAGCTGATGCTTGCTGGCTATTGGATGCAACAGTTGAACCGCCTGAAGTTGGGGTGTTAAAGCTGGGCAGTGGGGGTAGCTTGAGTGCTGTTTCACCATCAGCTGTACGCATATCAGAGATACTATTCCCCTCAGGCGTACTAGCCACAAAGCTGGGTAATTCTGGCATATCATTGAACATTGGCTCACCTGCGCTCTCACTATCTCGATAACTTGGCATTGCAGGGAATGTCAGTGAGAAGCCCCGTTTACCTGTTTCAGAAGGTCTATCTGGTTTTAGCAGCCCCAGCAACTCCTTAATCATATTCACAAAAAGCAATAATACTTCATCAGGTACATCAGGTACTTTGGGTGGTTTTTGATTAACTGATGACTTTAATACTTTTGTTTGTAAATTTACTGTTTGATGATTGTTTGCAATGCTGTTGTTAGTTGTATTCTGTAAAGCTGTGGTTGATGTATGTGCTTGATTAATCATAATGATAAACCTTTCCGTCTTTTCCAGACCTTGTATTTTTACCTTCCGTGGTTTCGCACAGACAGCATCTGTGTGAGAATATTTACTATGATAATACGAAACCTTACCCTGATAATCTGTTCCGGTCGTAACAAATGACAAGTGGAGTAAGTAGACTTACAGGCGGTTATTTCACAGATGACTTAACGAGTAAGATATTCTATGTATCATTGCTGGAGAAAAAACTCCCCATGAAGAATCTTGTTGACCCCTTGAGGTTCCCAGGCTGGCTGGCTGGATACGTACTACTTTTACTGATATCTATTATTGTGCCTGTTAACAGTCAGGCCAAAGATACTCAACTTTGCAGCCCCCAGGTTATTGCGCACCCTATCAAAGGAGGATATACATGGACGCTTGCCTCACGTCTGGGGAAGTTTCTGGAAATGGCAGAAAGCGAGTATGGGGAGCGTGATAAAAGCTGGACAATTCTGGGAGTTGAATTTACCGACGAAAAGCAGCCCAGCAACTGGTATCCGTTTGATTCAACAGAGAAGGATATTATTATCCAGCTTACCAGCGATGCAGCAAATAATGAAAAAAAAGCACTATTCCAGCTATCTCATGAAGTCATTCATGTGCTGTCGCCAAATGGCACAAGGAAAGCAACATATTTTGAAGAAGGTCTGGCAACATATTTTTCTATCCAGGCAACCCGACAGGCAGGTATTGATATCTCACCTTCCTATATCACTTCCGCAAAATACCACCGAGCATATTATCTACTGGAAAAGATATACCAGTTACATCCAGATGCCAGCCAGCGAATCGCAACTTTCCGCAAATCAGGTCAGTCACTTTCCACGCTGAGCGCAACTGGTCTAAGGCAGTTGTTCCCCCGCATTGATGCGACTACAGCCAGAGAATTGGCGAGGCGCTTTCATGAATAATTCGCGGTTACGTTCTCAGTCTAAACTCTGGTAGCACGTACCTCAGAATACACAAGCGTGAATAACCTGTGAATTGCGCAACTAAAGTCGCACGTCCAGTTTACTTCCTAATTCTCACATGCTCTGGTGGGACTGAAGTTCCCACTTCCTGAGCTGACTTCTTCTTCATTGGGATGCGGGCTCTATAGTTCCGCTATTTTTTATTTTTGCGTTTCCTAGCTTTTTTTCGTAGCTTGTTTTTCTTTTTCTGTTTAACTGGTTTTTCACCGCCGGGCAAGGTGAAATCAATTTTCCGCTCATCCAGGTCAACCCGCGCTACCTGTACGGTTATCGCATCACCCAGGCGGAAGCGTTTACCTGTGCGCTCGCCGAGCAAG